>JAAYYY010000045.1 GCA_012515125.1 Chloroflexota bacterium | reverse complement strand
TGCCGCCGTGCAGGCGGCGCTCGACTGGCAGCCGTAGCCGCTGCCGGCTCAGCGATTGGCGGCCCGCCAGTCCCGCAGCTCTTCCGCGTGCTCTTCCTCGGATAGCCAGTATTCCATGCGAATGAAGCGGCGCGTGCGCGTCTCGGAACGCAGGAGCAGCGAGTGCGTGCGCACTCGCCGGCCATGATATTGCACCGAATGGAGCAGCGCGCTTTCGGTGATGCCCGTCGCCGCGAAGAAGACCTCGTCGCCCTGCACGAGGTCGTCGGCGGTATAAATGCGCTGGGGATCGAGCCCGGCGGCGCGAATGGCCGCCAACTCCGTTTCGCTCTGCGGCGCGAGCCGCGCCAACATGCCGCCGCCCAGCGCCTTGACCACACAGGCGGCGATGATCCCTTCGGACACGCCGCCAATGCCCATCAACACGTCCACGCCCCCGGGCGTCAGTGCGTTCAGCGCCCCTTCCCCGTCACCTTCGTTGCGCAGCACAATGCGCGACCCAATAGCGCGGATCTCCTCGATGAGATCGTGGTGCCGCGGCCGGTCGAGCACGAAGACGGCGAGGTCGCGCACCTCCTTCTTCTTGGCGCGGGCGATGAGGGCCAGCGTCCAGGCGGCTGGCGCGTCCAGGCACTGGGGCACCAGCGCCGCAGCGGCAGCCGGACCGACGATCAGCTTCTCCATGTAGACGCCGGGCGCCAGAGAGTGCATCGAGCCGCGCGGCGCCACGCCAACCAACGAGACCGCGCCCGGAAAGCCGCGAATAAGCAGCCACGTTCCGTCGATGGGATCGACGACCACGTCCATCGGCGCGCCGTGCCCGCTGCCGACGGGCTGGCCCGTATCCAGCGGCGAGCTCTGGCCCAGCCGCCCTTCTTCGCCGATGACGATGCGCCCGTCGATATCCACCTCGTTCAGCGCCTCACTCATGGCCTGCGTAGCCGCCTCGTGCGCCCGGTCGCGCCGGCCGGAGCCGATCCAGCGCCCGGCGCGAATAGCCGTAATCTCGGTGACACGGACGAGATCAAGTCCGATGTTGCGCGATGGGCGTGGTAACTGCGGCGACTCGCTCATCTCTCCTCCAGCGCCGCACCATCTCCGGCTGTTCCCGGCGGCTCGACGGCCTCCAGCAGGTTAGCCGCTTCCCAGGCGCGCATGCCCCCCTGCAGCACGGCTACGTCCATGATGCCCAGGCGGTGTAGCGCGTAGGCGGCCCGCTGGCTGCGCCGCCCGCTCTGGCAGACGAGCACGATACGCCGGTCGTTGGGCAGGCGCACGCTATCGGACAGGATGGTCGCGAGCGGGACCGGGCGCGCTTCGGGAATGTGTCCCCGATGGAACTCCCGCGGCTCGCGCACGTCGATAACCGTCGGGCGCGGATCGCCGTCCGTTAACTGGCGCCACAGCTCCCGTGGCGTGATCTCGATTAGCAATCCCTCCGGGATCTCGCGCAGGCGGGGCATCCGCACGGCGACGTCCCGCTTGGGCAGGTTCTGACACTCGCGGAAGGCGCGTACCGGACATTCATAGATACAAATAGCGGGATCGAGCACACGGTAAAAGATTTGTTCGATGGCGTCGTCCTTACCCAGCAGGTGGTCGGGGCGCACGAACCGCAGACAGCCCGTGGCGCTCATCGTCTGCAGGACACGCTGCCCGACGCGCATCAGAAACACGTCGCCGCCCAGCTCCCGGTAATAGCGGACGACGTTTTCCAGCATGTGGATGCCGCTGAAATCGACGTGGTTGACGTGCTGCATGCGCAGCAGAAGGAAGCGCTGCTCGGGGTTGCGCTGGTGCAGCCGGTAGATCTCTTCTTCCACGTGGTTGACGGCGCCAAAGTAGAGGTCGCCCTCGATATCGACGATGCCGAGTTGGGGACAGCTCGGCGCGTCGGGCCGGTAGGCAAAGTGGCGGAAATCGGGATCGGGCAGCACTTCGTGTACGCGCGGCATGCTGGTGCGAAGCGCATAGTGGATGAAGCTGAGCAGGATGCCCAACAGCACGGCAAACTCGATGGCCAGGAACAGCGTCGCCAGAAAGGTAATGACCATGATCAGGGCGTCGCCGCGCGTGCCCTGCAGGATACGGCGGATCTCGGCCACGTCCACGAGCCCCAGCCCGGTGATGATCAGGATGCCGGAGAGGGCCGCAACGGGCAGGAAGGCCGCCAGAGGCCCGACGACGAAGGTCGCCACGAGCACGAAGAGGCCGGAGATCACCGCGGCGACCGGCGTGCGCGCCCCGGCCTTGACGTTCAGGGCCGAGCGCGAGAAGCTGGCGGCGACCGGAAAACCGGAGAAGAAGCCAGAGGCGAGGTTTGCCAGACCCTGGCCGATGAACTCCTGGTTGCTGTCCAGCCGCTGCCCCGTCTGCGTGGCAATGCTGCGAGCCATAGCCATCGTCTGTACCAGGCCAATCGCGCCCACGGCCAGCGCGCCGGTCGAGAGGCGGCGAATCATGTCCAGGTCAAAGAGTGGCAGGTTGACCAGCGGCGGCAGGCCGCCTCCAAGCGCGCCGATGACTTTGACGCCGCCCTGGTCCAGGCGAAAGAGCCAGACAACCAGCATAGCCAGAACCAGGATGAGCAGCGGGCCGGGCAGCCGGCGGTGGAGTCGCGACAGCAGGACGAGCAGGACGATAGCGCCCAGACCAATAGCCGTGGTGGCCGGATGCAATGCGTGCAAATTGCTGACCAGGCCCCAGAGGATCTGCGGCAGCTCCCGGAAAGGCAGGTTGAGACCGAACAACGGAAATAGCTGCGTGGCGGCGATCAGCACGCCGGCCCCAGCCGAGAAGCCGACGACGACCGAATAACTGACGAAGTTGACGAGGATACCCAGCCGGGCCATGCCGAGCGCGAACTGGAAGAGCCCCGCCATCGCCGCCATCATACCCGCCGCGACGATATAGCCCGTACTGCCAGGGATAAAGCCGGCGCCGAGCAGCGCGGAAAAGACGAGGAGCGAGTTGGCGTTGGTAGGGCCGTTGTGGATGTGGTGTGAGGAGCCCCACAGCGCGCCGACGACACTGCCGACCACGGCAGCGTACAGCCCCATCGTCGGCGGCAGCTCGGCGATGACGGCAAAGGCGATGGCCTGGGGCAACATGACGACGCCAACGGTCAGGCCGGCTAGTAAGTCAAAGCGCAGGGTATTTGTGGAGTAGGTGCGCAGGAGGGTCAGAGGCCGGCGTAGATATCTGGCAGCGGGCTGGTAAGCCGGTCTGAGGTCCACCCTGTTCAGCACCGTGCTCATCCGTCTTCTCCTTTCATCACGTAGTGCAAGCACCACCCGAGGTATTGCCAGTGTACGATAGGGGAAAAAGGGCGTCAATAGACCGGGCCACCAGACAGGAGATTGCCCGGAAAATCCGGCAAGCGGCCTTAACGGTAACGGTTGTCTATCAGCGGTGGGCGGCGCAGGTCGAGCAGGCGGTAGGGAAAGACGTTGACCACCAGTGTTTCTTCATAGAGCGTCACGCGGGGCACGTCGCGCCGGTAAAGGTGGACGTGACCATGGAGGAGATAGAGCGGGCGGAACCAGCGCATGAGCTGGTGGAAGATCCGAAAGCCGGTATGCGCGCGGTCCGGCCGGTCGTGAATGTCGTAGGGCGGCGAATGGGTCACCAGCAGATCGGCCCCCCGGCCGGTGCGCACCCTGTTCCAGAGCAGGCGAGGCAGCATCGGCACTACCTCCGCGCGCATTTCAGCCTCGGTATACATCAGCGGCGCGTCAGGTTTGTAGCGTATGGAGCCTTCGAGGCCGGCAATCCACAGCCCCTTGACATAGACCACGCGCCCGTGGATGTCGAGGCCGCCCGGCACGTCGTGCAGTACGCGCCCGTCGATAGTGTATTGCGGCGTCGTGTCGTGGTTGCCGCGCACATACAGAAGGGGCACATCCAGCATGGAGATAAGGAAGTCGAGGTAGTAGAAGGGCAGATCCCCGCAGCCGATCAGCAGGTCCACAGCCGCGTACGACTGGCGCACGTTCGTCGAGTAAAGCTGGGGGAGGACCTGGTCGCTTAGCGCGAGGATATTCACGGATCAGGCCATTCTCTGTCAAGATTGGCGGCCAGTTTGTCGAGGATGGCCTTTTCCAGGTCCACACCGCTGATACTGGCGAGCTGGAGCAGGTAGAGGGCCACGTCGGCCAGCTCCGCCGCCAGCGCCTGCGGGTCGCCGGCCTCTTCGCGCCATTGGAAATGCTCCAGCACCTCCGCTGCCTCCAGGACAAGCGAGATGGCCAGGTTTCGCGCCGTCTGTTCTTTGGGAGAATCAGGCTCGTACCAGCCCTTCGCGGCGACAAAGGCATGCATACGAGCTTCCAGCTCTTTCAGGTCCATAGTGTTGGTACAAAAATCGGGGGCGACCGGCTGATCGCCCCCGACAACTGGGTTGATTTTCGCAAATCACGGTGATTTTTACAAATCACGGTGAATGCGACGGCTCACCCCGAGGATGCAAAGGATCAGAGCTTTTCGGCGACGAAGGCGGCCAGATCGGCCAGACGCACCGAGTAGCTCCACTCGTTGTCATACCAGGCGACGACCTTGACGAGATCCCCGCCGATGACCTGGGTCGAAAGGGCGTCGATGGTGGACGACTTCTCGGAGCCGATGAAATCAGTGCTGACCAGCGGCTCTTCCGTGTAGCCGAGCACCTTGCCCAGCCAGCCATTGCCCAGGCTGGCCTCACGGAAGGCGGCGTTGACCTCTTCGACCGTCGTTTCCTTCTCCAGCTCGGCGACCAGGTCCACGACGCTGACGGTGACGACGGGCACGCGGAAAGCCATGCCGTCGAACTTTCCGTCCAGCTCGGGGATGACGAGGGAAACGGCTTTTGCCGCGCCCGTGGTCGTGGGAATGATGTTGGTGCCGGCCGTGCGCGCGCGGCGCAGGTCCTTAAAGGCCATGTCCAGAATCTGCTGGCCGTTGGTGTAGGCGTGGATGGTGGACATCAGGGCGCGGCGGATGCCAAAGCGATCCTGCAGTACCTTGGCCGCCGGAGCCAGGCAGTTGGTCGTGCAGCTTGCGTTGCTGATGACGTCGTGGCGCTGCGGATCGTACTCGTCCTGGTTCACGCCGAGGACGAAGGTCGCATCGACGTTCTTGCCTGGCGCGCTGATCAGGACCTTCTTGGCCCCGGCGGTCAGATGCTGGGCCGCCTGATCGCGTGACTTGAAGATGCCCGTGCATTCCAGAACGATGTCAACGCCCAGCTCGCCCCAGGGCAGCTGCGCGGGCTCGCGGATGGCATAGCTCTTGAGCGGCTGACCGTCCACGTGGATGTCGCCATCACTGACCTCGACATGTCCGGGGAAACGGCCATAGGTCGAGTCATACTTCAG
>JAAYYY010000393.1 GCA_012515125.1 Chloroflexota bacterium | reverse complement strand
GCCGCCAGCACGCCCGACGCTTCCTGTTCCGTCCAGAGGTACCGTTCGGCAACGGAGGCCGGAGACTGCGCGCCCCGGTAGCGCAGGAGACGGCGGACGATATGGTGACGGGCTTCCGGGTTACCGCGGACCAGCGCGTCCTCGTATTCCTGCGCTTGTTCTGCGGCAATCCATAAGCTGGGCTCGATATATTTTGCCTGTTCTCTAAGTTCCAGAGCTTCGAGCCACGCGTACAACACGCCGGGTTCTTCGGCTGAAATCGAATCGTTGGATGTGAGGTCGCCCTCGATCATTAGAAGTGAGTGCAGCTGATTCTCGTTTTCCGGCGATTTTGTCCTGGCGTGGGACAGGGCCAGCTGCTCGGTGTCAGGCGCTACGAGCGCCGGGGCAAGCATATTCACCTGCTTCAGGCTCTCCTCGACGGCGGCATTGAGGCTCCGGGGTGTGGGCGAATAGTCGTACATCATTGCCGCTTCGGTCTGGCGCCGGAGGAGAAACGACATGGGCGACGGGATTTCAAGCTGCATTTCCCGGACACGGATCGTCCCGGCGCGGACGGCATTCAGGAGCCGCTCCACGCCATTGAGGTCCCAGTAATCCTCCAGGCATTCGCGGCGTGTCTCCCGCATGAGGGGATGATTCTCCTGCCGGACAAGACTGTCCAGCATTTCCGCTCCGCGTATGCGCTGGACCCAGAGGGGCTGGCGTCCCTGCTTGCGCACGCCCATCATCAGGGCGCGGGCGGCATTGTAGCGAAACGTCATATTGAAGGCGGCCGTCACGGGCAGGATGGCCGACAGGACCGGCTTTGCCGCTTCCGGCGCCACATCGAAGAGAAGACCTGCCGGAAGCTCGCAGTCGTTATAGGGAAACAGCAGGAGGCCGTCGTCGTCGGCCACAAAGCTGATGTTCGTGTTTAATTGGCGTTTGGCTTCCTCCGTCAGAAGGATGGCCATGGGCTCGTTTACGGGCTTGCCGAAGACGGAGTGGACCATCATCTGGTGGCTGCCCGTCTCGTCGCGGAAATGCTCCACAAGGAGCGTCCTGTCGTCGGGCAGCGATCCGGTGGCGGCAATCTGGCGTTTTATCAAATCCTCGGACGCTTTGGCGGAATTGTCGTCAAGGCCGAGGCTGCGCAGCGCGTCATAAAGCCTGTCATTGTCATGGGCTTCGCCGAGTCGCCGGAATATTTCACCGTAGGAAGCACCCGTCATTGCCCGGCGGCCCTTGATGTCGCCCTTCCAGAATGGGCCGCGGAAGCCGCCCGGGGCTGTCTGAGAGACGACGACGGTGTCCTTTGTGATCTCCCTGATCCGCCAGGTGAAGCTGCCCAGCAGGAGCTTGTCGCCCACCCGCGCCTCAAAGACGAATTCCTCGTCCAGCTCGCCCAGCAGCACGCCTGTTTCCGTCCGGCAGGCGTAGAGGCCTCTGTCGGGGATAGTGCCGCCGGCGGAGATGGCCAGCATGCGGCTGTAGGGATCGCCCTCAACCCTGTCGTGGATGCGGTCGTAGAGCACACGTGGGCGGACGGGGATATCCTTTTGATGCTCCCAGTCGCCGGCCAGCATTTTCAGGACGTCGCGGATATCGTCAAGTGTGACCTCCCGGAAGGGGTAGGCGCGCTTTAAGACGGGCAGCACATCGGCGACGTCATACCCGTCGCCCGCTGCCATGGAGACCAGGTGCTGCGCCAGTACGTCCAGACACAGCCGCGGCGGGCGGACGTGCTCGATGCCGCCCATCCGGACGACCTCGGCGGCGAGGCCGCTGTAGAGCGCCTCGGAAGCCACCCGGGGGAACATGGTCATGGCGCTCGTCCTGTTCGGGTTGTGGCCGGCGCGCCCCAGCCGCTGCATGGTGCTGGAGATGGAGCGGGGAGCGCCCACCTGGAAAACCTCGTCGATTTCGCCCACGTCGATGCCAAGCTCCATGGACGACGTGGCGATCAGAAGCCGCAGTGTCCCGCTGCGCAGCGCCGTTTCAACTTCATAGCGCTGCTCCTTGGACAGACTGCCGTGGTGCGTCCGGGCGAAATCCTCTCCGCCCAGCTGGTTGACGAAATACGCGAGCTTTTCGGCGTATGTCCGGCCTTCCACGAATGCTATAACGCTGCGGGCGCCCTCGCAGTGCTTGTAAACAGCTGCCGCCAGCGCCTGCCAGACAGGGTCCCTTATGGGCGTGTGCGGCTCTGCGAAGGGACTTGTGATCTCGAGCCGCACGCTTTTATGCATTTTCGGCGCGGCAATGGTGACATTGTCCGGTGATAAGTATTCGGCGGCCTTATCCAGCGGCTCGATCGTCGCGGACAGGCCGATGCGCTGCAGGGGAGCGGGGCAGAGGGTGTCGAGCCTCGCCACCGACAGCATCAGGTGGGCGCCGCGCTTCGTGTCGATCATGGCGTGGAGCTCGTCCAGTATGATCCAGCGCGCTGTTTTCAGCATGCTCCGGCCGGATTTCGCCGTCAGCATCAGATAGAGCGACTCCGGCGTTGTTATTATTATATGCGGCGGCTTTTTGAGCATCTGCCGCCGCTCGCTCTGGCTCGTGTCGCCAGTCCGGATGGCAACCCTTAAGGCGGGCTCGAAGCCCCCCGGCTTTTGGGGCGGCATCAGGCCGGCGTCGCGCAGCGCGCTTGTGATGCCGTCAAGCGGACGCCGCAGGTTTTCCCTGATATCGCCGGCCAGGGATTTGAGCGGCGATATATAAATCAGCTGCAGCTCCTGCTTCAGCGTGCCTTGACGCGCCTCCGCCATGAGCCTGTCTATAAAAACGAGAAACGACGCCAGAGTCTTGCCCGTACCCGTCGGCGCCGCTACCAGCGTATGGTCCCCCGCCGCGATGGC
>JAAYYY010000392.1 GCA_012515125.1 Chloroflexota bacterium | reverse complement strand
GCCCACTGCCTGAACCGGGAGGCGCTGGCGGCGACGGCCGGCATGGCCGGCACGACCATCCCCGACGCCTACATCCCGCCCCAGCATCCCCTGTACGAACAGGCGGCGCTGACCGGGTATGCCTATGACCCGGATCGCGGGCGCGCGCTGCTGGCCGAGGCCGGCGTCGGCGGACCGCTGCCGGCGACGCTGCTGGCCCCGCCGCACGTCCAGGCCGTCGCCGCCCAGATTGCCGCCGACCTGGGGCAGTGTGGTTTCAGCGTAACCGTCGCCGATCCGGTCGATCCGGCCGTCTTCTTTGGCGCCGGCGAAGAAAGCCCGATCTTCGGGCGGCGCTTTGATCTGGCCCTCTTTGCCTGGACCAGCAACGCCCAGCCGGCCTGCCACCTCTATATGACGCGTGAGATTCCGACCGCGCAGACGCTGTGGCAGGGGTTCAACGTGAGCGGCTTCCAGAACGAGGCCTACGACGCCGCCTGCCTGCAGGCGCTACGCGCCGCGCCGGGGATGGAGCAGTATGAGGCCGGCCATCTGGAGGCGCTGCGGATCTTCAACGCCGAGCTGCCTGCGGTGCCGCTTTACCAGCAGTTGCGGGCCGTGGTGGCCCGGACGGACGTCGCCGGGCTGGACGTGGATCCTACAGCCCAGAGCGAGCTCTGGAACGTCGAGCTGCTGAGCCGCGAGGAATAAACAGAGCGAGACAGGCACGCACGCCGTGCCTGTCTCGCCAGAACAATCTGACCTGTTGGGGGCGCCTTAGACGAGCTTCTTTTCCGGGGGGATGCTGGGTGGGGTGTTGTGTAGCTGCACCGGCTCGGCGCTCAGCTTGCGCACGCGCAGGTTAATCAGCTCGATGATCACGGAAAAGGCCATCGCAAAGTAGGCGTAGTTCTTCAGGTGCAGCCCTTCGGCGGCTTCCTGATCCCAGCCCTCGATAACTAGCAGGGCGCCAATCAGGATCAGGAAAGCGAGCGCCAGGATCTTCATCGTCGGGTGCTGTTCGACGAAGCTGCTGATACGGCCGGCGAAGAAGATCATCATCCCGGCGGCGATGATGATGGCCGCGATCATCACCCAGAGCACGCCAGAGATTCCGACCGCCGTAATGACCGAGTCCAGCGAAAAGACGACGTCGATAAGTATCACCTGCGCGACAACGGAGGCCAGCGAGGTCACCGGACGCGTGGCGTGGCTGCCATGTTCCTGCGCCTCCAGCTTGTCGTGGATCTCGTTCGTGCTCTTGCCGATGAGGAAGAGGCCGCCGGCGAGCAGGATGAGGTCGCGCCCGGAGATCTCGTGGCCGAACGGCGCGAAGAGCGGCTCGGTCAGACCCATGACCCAGGTGATGCTCAGCAGGAGCAGGATGCGCGTGATGACCGCCAGGCCGATGCCCAGGGTGCGCGCTTTCGCCTGCTGGTCGGCCGGCAGCTTGGCTGCCAGAATGGCGATGAAGATGACGTTGTCGATGCCGAGAACAATTTCCAGAACGGTTAGCGTTAGCAGGGCTACGATACTTTCCATCTGTCTACTGGCTACTCCTTATTCGACCACCACACCACTCAGATCCCGCTCCGGTGCCGGATAAGCCGGGTTCATCTGCCGCAGCGTACCCACGAGCACTCGCGCCACGGCCAGAAGCCGGTACCACTTCTGGTCGCCGGGTATGACGTACCAGGGGGCGGCGCCCGTCGTGCAGCGGGCCAGCGCCTCGCTGTAGGCAGCCATATAGCCATCCCACTGTTTGCGTTTCTCCAGGTCGTCGAAAGAGAACTTCCATTGTTTGCTCGGATCGTCTATACGTTCCTGGAACTGCTTGCGTTGCTCTTTTTTGGAGATGTGCAGGTAGAACTTGAGGATGGTCGTGCCCGTATCGGCAAGCAGCCTCTCGAACTGGTTGATCTGCTCGTATCGGGCTCGCCAGACGGACTCTGGCACGAGCCGGTCTACACGGACGACGACCACGTCTTCGTAGTGGGAGCGGTTGAAGACGCCGATCATCCCTTTGCCCGGCACGCGCTGGTGGATGCGCCAGAGAAAGTCGTGGGCCAGCTCCTGGGCCGTGGGCACCTTAAAGGAATGGACCTGTACCCCCTGCGGATTGGTCCGGCCGAAGATGTGGCGGATGGTGCTGTCCTTGCCCCCGGCGTCCATCGCCTGCAGGACGACGAGCAGCTTCTGCCTGCCCTCGGCGTAGAGCCGCCGCTGCCATTCGGCCAGCTCCTCGACCAGCGCCTCGAACTCCTCTTCAGCCGCGTCCCGGTCGTCGTGGAACGCTTTGCCGTCCGTCTCTATCTCCGAGAGGTTGACGGGCTGGCCCGGCTGCAGACGATGGGTCGTCAGGTCGAGGTCGTTCATTTTGCGCTCCGATGGTCAGGCTCCGGCCTGCGCCGGCCGGGCAAACTGCGGCAGATAGGGGGCGAATGCCTCCAGGTAGTCGTCGAGGATGGCGCGCGCCCGGTCCACGTCGTTGATCATCGGGTCGAGGAGCAGCGCCTGCAGCGCCAGCTCCCGACTGCCCGTCACGGCAGCTTCGACGACCAGCTCTACCAGGGCCGCCTCGCGCCGGCATAGCTCGGCGATGGCGGGCGGCAGTGGCCCCACGTGCAGGGGTTGAACGCCGGCGCCGCCGATCACGGCCGGCAGCTCGACGATCGTCTCCGGCGGCAGGTTGGCGATAGCGCCCCGGTTGGGCACGTTCACCGCCTCGTCGTACCTGTTGCAGTTGCCGACGATGCCCTCGACGATCTCCACCGCGCCCTCGCTGATCGCGCCGCGCATCCCTTCGACGCTCAGTGCGCCGGAGGCCATCTGTGCCAGCCGGTGGTGGCTGAACTCCCGGAACATCTCGTTGCCGCCCCAATCGTAAAGCGGGATCTCGTAGCGCTCCCACGGCTTGCTCACGGGGTCGTGCGTCCAGGGGAGATATTCGGCGAGATGGGTATCGCCGGGTACGGGGCAGTAGCCAAAGACGCGGAAAAGGTCCATGGTCAGCGGGTCGAGGCCGGCCGGGGCATTCGCAGCCGCCGCGCGCAGCGCCGGATAGACGTCCGCGCCATCCTCGCGCCGCCGCACGTCGAGCATCCAGGTGAAATGGTTGAGGCCGGCAGCCTTGATGGCGAAATGCCGGTGGCCCTGCTCGCCGAGCAGGCCGATCACCGGCATGTTGCTGGCGTCGGAGTGAAACCGCACGCCCGGCGGCACATCAATGCCCACCTTGTCGCCGAGCAGCGCCGCGACGATGGCGTAGCCGACCTTGATCTGGTGGCATTTGCCCACCACATTGATGCCCGTGTAGCGTGTGACGGCGCGCGTCAGCCGGGGTAGGGGGTTGCTGAAGTTGATCAGCAACGCGTCGGGGCAGAGCCGTTCCATGTCGTAGGCGATCGCCAATAGCGGCGGCACCTGGCGGAAGGTGTGCATCAGGCCGCCGGGCCCGCCGTTCTCCCCATAGGGCTGGCGCAGGCCGTGGCGCAGCGGAATCTCCCAGTCGAGCTGCCAGAGCTTTTCGCGCGGGGGCACCTCGATGCTGACGATGACAAAATCGGCTCCGGGCAGAAGCCGGCGCCGGTCCGTACTGGCCGTGATGCACATGCCGGCGTCCCAGGCCTCGTTCATGCGCTCGGCTACCTGCCGCACCCGCTCCAGACTGGTACCGTCCAGGTCCACGAGACCGAGCTGGCTGCCGCGCAGGGCCGGGCTGGCGATCAGCGTCGCCAGGGTATTGGGACCGAAGCTGGCGCTACCGGCCCCAATGATAACGATGTTGACCATCTCTCCTCTCTCAACGCCTGTGGCGGCGAACGGCGACTATCTCGGCCATCACCGCCAGGGCGATTTCCTCCGGTGTTTGCGCGCCCAGGTCGAGGCCGATGGGCGCAAAAATGCGATCGAGCTCGTCTTCCGGTACGCCGGCCTGTAACAGACGCTCGCGGCGCTGGGCATGCGTGCGCCGGCTGCCCAGGGCGCCGATATAGAAGGCGTCGCTCTCCAGCGCCAGCCGCAGGGCCGGGTCGTCAATCTTGGGGTCGTGGCTCAGGACTACGATGGCTGTGCTGGGCGTGATTTTCAGCTCGGAAAAGGCCTGTTTGGGCCAGGCGCCGAGCAGCCGGTCAACGTGTGGAAAACGCTCTGCGCTGGCGAAGGCGCGGCGGGGATCGACGACGATGGTCTCATACCCCATGACGCCGGCGAGGCGCGTCAGCGCCACGGTGACGTGGCCACCGCCGACAGCCAGCAACGCGGGCGGAGGCGCGATAGTGTCTACAAAAAGGGTCAGCGGCCCCTGCTCGCTCTCCAGCACCAGCCGCTCGCTCTCGCCGGCGGCAAGCGCGCCGCGCGCCACGGCAGCCGCAGCCTCTGTCGCCGGCCCCAGGCTGCCGGTCACGCCATTTTCGTCCACCAGCAGTTGCCGGCCAATCAGCTCCGCCGGCCCGTCGATGACGCTCACTACCGCCCCCGGCTCGCCGGCGGACAGCCAGCGCTGTGTCGCCGCCAATGCGTCCGGCGTGAGGGGCGCGACGAAGACCTCCAGCTTTCCCCCACAGGCCAGACCGACCGACCATGCCGTCTCGTCGGCCACGCCAAAGTGCAGCAGACGGGCCTCGCCGGCCTCCAGCGCTTCCTGTCCCTGGGTGATGACTTCCCCTTCCACGCAGCCGCCGCTCACCGAGCCGGCGATCTGTCCGGCCGGCGTAAAGGCCAGCTTCGCGCCCGGCCGCCGGGGTGCCGAGCCCCAGGTATCTGTCACAGTCGCCAGGACGACCGGCTGGCCCTGGGCCTGCCACTCTGCTATTTCGGTCAGTATCTCTTGCATGGGCGCGATTATATCAGGAAAAATAGCCGTTATCAGGAGAAGGTCTACGCGCGCTCGTCCAGGAGATAGGCGACGAGGAGCCGCGCCGTCGCCTCCAGCGCGTCCCGGTGGGTGCGCTCGTAATGGTGGCTGGCGTCTACGCCCGGCCCGACCAGTCCGACGGCGACGTTGCCGCCGGCCCTCCAGTACGCTTCGCCATCGGAACCGTAATAGGGATAGATGTCGGTGCGATAGTCGATGCCGGCACCATCCGCCAGACGCTCCAGGCGCCGCCGCAATCCCATATGATAAGGCCCGGCCGAATCCTTGGCACAGATCGTCACGCAGCGCTCGTCGGAGCGCTGCTTCGGCGCCACGACTGCCATATCCACGGTGACCAGCTCCGCCAGGTCGGGTGGGAAGCCGGCGGCTGCGCCGTGGCCGACCTCCTCATAGTTGCTGATGTGGATCGTCGTGCGCTGGGCCGGCTGCAGCCCGGCTGCCGTCAGCGCGGCGACGGCGCCGTAGATCGTGGCGACGCCCGCCTTGTCGTCCAGGTGGCGGGAGCGGATGTAGCCGGTGTCGCTCACCTCCACGCGCGGGTCCAGCGCCACGATGTCCCCCACGCGGATGCCGAGCTCTTCCGTTTCCTTCGCGCTCGTCGTGTGCGCGTCGATGCGCACTTCCATATTCTCTTCGCTCCGCTGGGTGTAGCTGACATCCCGCGTGTGGGCATGGATCGAGGCCATCGTGGGCAGGATCGTGCCCCGGAGCTGTGCGCCGTTGCTGGCGAAAATCGTCACCCCCTCGCCTTCCACCGAGTTCCAGATCCAGCCGCCAAGCTGGGTCAGGCGCAGCCGCCCGTTCTCCTTGATCCGGCTGACCATCGCGCCCAGCGTGTCGGCATGTGCCGTCAGCGCCCGCGGCGCGCTCTCCGAGGCGCCGGGCAGCGTGCCGCTGAGATAGCCCTTCTGCGCCAGCTCAAGCGCCAGCGGCAGCTCCGCAAACGCCTCCTGGATAACGCTCATCGCCCGTTCTGTGTCGCCTGTGGGGCTGGGAATGTTCAGCAGCTCGACCAGGAACGCCACCATCCCGTCAACGTCCACCGCCGGTAACTGTCTCGCCATGACCACCTTCCCTCGTAATGTTCGCAGCTTTCCCGAAGCATACAGCGGAAAAAGTGACCGGGCAAAGGTGGGTGAAGCAGAAATTTCCCTTGAGAGCGGCGCGTACTGTGCATATAATAAGCGCAGCCGGCGGTGGCATAGACCGGCATCCAGTAGTCCCATACGAGCGACTCCAGACGTAGCGGCGACTTTCCGTGGCATCCTGCCCGCCACGAACGCCATCCCGGAAAGGCGAGCCGGCCGGAGACAGGCCACCCGGTTCGTGCTACGCGTGCTAGAGTCTATGGCAAACACGCCAGAAAGAAGGAGATGACGATGGTAATCCGGAATGGTCAGCAGACGCAGCTAAAAGGAGAGGTTTTCTACCCGGCGCCCGAGGTGATCGAAGCCGCCCACATCCCCGACCGCGACCGGGTCGCCGCCGAGGCTCAGCAGAACCTGGCCGAGTTTTGGGGCAAGATCGCGACGGAGAACTTCGAGTGGTACGAACCCTGGGAGCGGGTGCTGGACGATAGCAACGAGCCGTTTTATGAGTGGTTTGTCGGCGCAAAAGTGAACATCATCCACAACGCGCTCGACCGGCACATGCGCACCGAAACGCGCAACAGAGCCGCCATCATCTGGGAAGGGGAGCCCGGCGACCGTCGCGTCTACACCTACCAGATGCTCAACCACGAGGTCAGCAAGTTCGCGAGCGTGCTGCGCGCCCTCGGCGTGGGCAAAGGTGACCGCGTGACCATCTACATGGGCCGCGTGCCAGAGCTGGTCGTCGCCATGCTGGCCTGCGCCAAGATCGGCGCGATCCATTCCGTCGTCTACGGCGGCTTCTCCACCGAAGCGCTGCTGCAGCGTATCGAGGACAGCCACTCCAAGGTGCTGGTGACTCAGGACGGGGCCTGGCTGCGCGGCAATATCGTCGAGCTGAAGAAGATCGCCAACGAGGCGCTGGAGCGCGCCGGCACCATCCAGACCGTCGTCACGGTGAAGCGCACGGGCCAGGACGTGGAAATGGTCCACGGGCGCGACTACTGGTACCACGATCTGATGACCCAGCCGATTGCCGTCGCTTCGACGCCGACCGAGGTCATGGACGCCGAAGACCCCCTCTACATCCTCTACACGAGCGGTACAACGGGCAAGCCCAAGGCCATCCTGCACACGCACGGCGGCTACATGGTCGGCACGGCGACGACGCTGAAATGGGTCTTCGACATCCGCCCGGATGACGTCTGGTGGTGCGCCGCCGATCCAGGCTGGGTCACGGGCCACAGCTACATCGTCTACGCGCCGCTGGTCCTCGGCGCGACCGGCTTCATCTACGAAGGCGCGCCGACCTACCCTTACCCCGACCGCTGGTGGGAGCTGGTCGAGCGGTATGGCATCACCATCCTCTATACCGCCCCGACGGCCATTCGCGGCCTCATGCGTTTTGGCGAAAGCTGGCCCAATCGCCACGATCTCAGCAGCCTGCGCCTGCTCGGTTCCGTGGGCGAGCCGATTAACCCGGAGGCGTGGCGCTGGTATTACCGCGTCATCGGCAAGGAACGCACCCCGATCATGGATACCTGGTGGCAGACCGAGACGGGCATGTTCATGATCACGCCGCTGCCCAGCATGCCGCTCAAGCCGGGCTCGGCGACGCTGCCCTTCCCCGGCATCGACGTCGATGTCGTTGACGACGAAGGCAAGCCGGTGGAGCCCAACGAGGAAGGCTACCTGGTGATCAAGAACCCGTGGCCCGCGATGCTGCGCACGATTTACGGCGACCCTGACCGCTACGTGCAGCAATACTGGAGCCGCTTTGAAGAGCAGGGTTGGTACCTGCCGGGCGATAGCGCTCGCAAGGACGAGGACGGCTACATCTGGGTCATCGGCCGCATCGACGATGTGATCAAGGTGTCCGGCTACCGGCTGGGCACGGCGGAAGTCGAAAGCGCGCTCGTCAGCCACCCGACTGTGGCGGAAGCCGCCGTGATCGGCGTGCCCGACGAGCTGCGGGGTAACGTCATCCGCGCCTACTGCATCCTGCGCCAGGGTTACGAGGGGAGCGAAAAGCTGGAACAGGAGCTGAAGGAGCACGTCGGCCATGAGATGGGGCCGATTGCCAAGCCTGTCAGCATCGAGTTCGTACGCGATCTGCCCAAGACGCGCTCCGGCAAAATTATGCGCCGCGTGCTGCGCGCCCGCGCGTTGGGCCAGGACGTGGGCGACCTCACGACGCTCGCCGACTAGGCCGCCGCAGCCAGCGCAGAATAAAAAGCCGCCCACGGTTTTGGGAGCCGTGGGCGGCTTTTTTATGGCTCTTAAACCGGCGAGTGGCTCAGTCGGCTGCTGCGCTCACGCTCACCGCCGGTTCGGCCAGGGGTTCGGCGGCGCGCTTAGAGCGGGCGATGGCCCACCAGATCACTCCTACCAGCAACAGAATCACTACACCGGTGGTCAGGGTGAAATCCTTGTATTGCACGATGATCGGCGCGAGGATCAGGCTGACCAGGTTCACCACCTTGATCATCGGGTTCAACGCCGGGCCGGCCGTGTCCTTCAGCGGGTCGCCCACGGTGTCGCCGACGACGCCCGCCTTATGGCGCTCGCTGCCCTTCCCCAAGTTCGCCGCCACGTCTGCCGGCTCGTCTTCGATGAGCTTCTTGGCGTTGTCCCAGGCGCCGCCGGTGTTGGCCATAAAGACCGCCAGCAACATGCCGGAGACGATAATTCCGGCCTGGAAACCGCCCAGGGCCTCGACGCCCAGGAGCAGGCCCGCCGCAATGGGCGTGACCACAGCAATAATCGCCAGGTTGACCAGGTCACGCTGTGCGGCGATCGTGCTGATCGAGACGGCGCGGGCATAGTCGGGCTTCTTCGTGCCTTCGAGGATGCCGGGAATGCGGAACTGCCGGCGTACCTCGTCCACCATCTGGCCCGCCGCGCGGCTGACTGCCTTAATGGCCAGAGAGGAGAAGAGCCAGGGCAGGGCGCCGCCGAGGAGCAGGCCGATGAAGACGACGGGCTGGCTGACGCGGATACCGGAAACCAGCGCCGTCGGGTCGATCTTGTTCACGTCGGTAATATAGCTGCCAAAGAGGCTGACCGCGGCGATGACCGCCGACCCGATGGCGATTCCTTTGGTGATCGCTTTGGTCGTGTTGCCCACGGCGTCGAGGTCGGCCATGATCTGGCGTGCCTTCTCGTCCAGGCCGGCCATCTCGCCGATACCGTTGGCGTTGTCGGCGATGGGCCCGAAGCTGTCCATGGCGACGTTGTTGCCGGTCAGGGTGAGCATGCCGATGCCCGTCATCGCCACGCCGTAGAGGACAAAGGCCACGCGCGCCACCTCCGGCGCAACGGCGCTGCCCGCATAGGTCTCCACCGGCATCGTCCCGAAAATGAGGATGGCGGCGCCGATGGTCAGGGCGATGACGACCACCGACCAGACGGCGGATTCATAGCCGGAGCCCAGCCCGGAGAGGATCAGGGTTGCCGGGCCGCCCTCCGCGCTTTCCTTGATCTCCTGCACCGGCTTGCCGTGAGTGCCCGTGAAGTAATCGGTCAGACGGTCGATGAGGATGGCCAGCAGCACGCCCGCGGCCGTAGCCAGGAACGGGCGCCACCAGCCGCCGGGCACATCCCGCATGTAGAAGAAGGCCACCAGCCCGAAGCTGACCACCGAGATGGCGGCGGAGGTCAGAAAGCCGCGGAAGATGGCGGCCATCGCGTTGCCGCCGGTGTGCGATTGCCCCTTGACGCGGTAGGTGCCGATGATTGAAGCCAGCACGCCGATGCCGCGCACCAGCAGGGGGAAGAGGATCCACTCGACATTCTGGGTAATCGCCGTCAGCGCGAGGCCGAGGATCAGGCCGGAGACGATAGTCACCTCGTAGGACTCGAAGATGTCGGCAGCCATACCGGCGCAGTCGCCTACGTTATCGCCCACCAGATCGGCGATGACGGCGGCGTTGCGCGGGTCGTCTTCGGGCAGATCTTCTTCGACCTTGCCGACGAGGTCGGCGCCGACGTCGGCGGCCTTGGTGTAGATGCCGCCGCCGACACGCATGAACAGGGCGATCAGCGTGCCGCCAAAGCCGAAGCCGAGCAGGGCATCAGGGGCTGCCTTGGCGAAGATCATGAAGATGACCGTGCCGCCGAAGAGGCCCAGGCCGTCGGTCAGCATCCCGGTGATGGTGCCGGCGCGATAGGCGATGCGCAGCGAGTCGGAGAAGCTGGTCCGGGCCGCGTTAGCCACGCGCACGTTGCCCTGCACGGCCATACGCATGCCGATCTGGCCGACCATCAGCGAGAAACCGGCGCCCATGATGAAGGCGACCGCCCGGCCGAGACCGACGATCAGCCGGATCGTGCCGGCGCTATACTGCTCGAAGCGCTCCATCGCCTCGGCGCTGGGTTCCACGATATAAACGCTGAGAAAGAGGGCAATCGTCAGGATGGCGATGAAGGGTAATATGGTGCGTAGCTGCCGGTTCAGGTACGCATCGGCTCCCTCGCGGATCGCCTCCCAGACGTTCACCATTTCCGGCGTCCCCTTGTCTTCCTGCAGAATTTGCCGCCTCAGAAACAACGCGTAGACCAGCCCCAGCAGGGCGACGACCAGAACTCCCCAGATGGCGACCGTTTCAAACAGGGTCAAATCCAGCGTACTCATACCGACATTCTCCTCTCTAGTTAACGTTTCACAGAGCCGGGCGGCACGAGTCGCCCTGAGCCTGAGCGTGACACAAGCCTTGAATTGGCAGTGGGGACCAACGCAGACGCAGGTGTGTGGTCCTAGAGATTAGACGTTTGCCGAACGCCACCAACGGTAGAATGTGCTACGCAGCTCTTCGCGGGATGGCAACGGAAAATAGAGAAGCCCCTCTTCTTTACCGATGAATAGACCGTTCTTGATGGTGCGGTAAGGGAACTCCGGCGAAGCCAGCCGGTTGACCATCTTTGTGTGTAGCTTCTTCTCCTTCAGGTCAACCAGGCACTCCCGCAGGTGGGGTATGCCCTCATAGGGCAGATCACGGATGGCGCCGAATTCTGGATCATGCGCCAGCTCGCCCAACTGCAGCTCCACAAAGGCAACCGCCGGCAGGTGAACCATGCTGTCAGGTTCGTGAATCAGGAAGCGGTAGAACTCGTAAGGGGGTGCCGTGCTGACGACCAGCGGCGTAATGGGGGCGATTTCCTGGTAAAGGTGCAGCTCCTCTTCGCCGGTGGGATAGTCGGTGGTTGGCTCCAGCCGCAGGCTCTCCCCATAGGCCGTAACGAGGTACAGGTTGTGCATGGCGCCCAGCGGCACGTGCTCCAGCACGCGGTAGTTGGCGACGTAGACCGAGCGCTTGGGCCGCCCATCGGGGTGGGGCACGCAGCGCGCCAGCGCTTCCTCAATGCGGAAGAAGGGATGCCGGAAATCCGGGTCCAGCTCGACAAAGCTCGTCTGGCCGTGCTGTTTTTTGGTGATACCCACGGAAAAGTAGGTGCCAAACTCCTCCGGCGGTAGCATTGAGGCGATCATCGCTTCCGGAACGAGGGTAAGATAGAGATGAACTGTCATGGGATCTGTCCGTTGCATGGATGAGTTTCTGCAATCGCGGCGCATTATAGCAGGTTTGCCTCAATTAGAAAGGGCTCGCTCTTGCTTTGACACGACTTGTGCCCAAAGGTACAATCTTTGCGCCCTGATTATCCGTGATGACGGGAAGCTTGTCCGGTTTAGAAAGGCGGGTTATGCCCGCTATTTGTTTGCCCACTGAGTGTGAAGGAGGCTTTGTTACAGTTAATGGAGATGATTGAACTTGCCCAGACCGAGCCTGCCCGCGCCGCTTTGCCGGCGATCTGGTGGCTCGGCCCCGTTGCTGCCCTGGTTGCCCTGGGCTTCGCCTTCATTTTCTACCGGCAGGTGGTGAGCCGTAGTGAAGGCACCGGCCGCATGATCGAGATTGCCCAGGCGGTACGTGATGGCGCCTCAGCCTATCTTTCGCGCCAGTACCGGGTCGTGGCAATCGTCTTCGTCGTGCTCTTTGTCCTTTTCCTGGTCATGAGCCTGTTCCGGCTGCAGAATCCCGTTGTGCCTTTCGCCTTTATTACGGGCGGTTTCTTCTCGGCCCTGTGCGGCTACCTGGGCATGAAAACGGCGACCAATGCCTCGGCGCGCGCCGCCTATGCCGCCCAGGACAGCCTGAACGGCG
>JAAYYY010000044.1 GCA_012515125.1 Chloroflexota bacterium | reverse complement strand
GCCCTTGGCCTCTTCGGACTGGTGGAGATCCTCGTGTTTATCCTGATCCTGGTGGTCGGCTACATCTGGATCTGGAAGAAAGGAGCCCTCGAATGGGAGTAGAACAGAAACTTGGCGAGATGGGCGTCGTTACAGCCCGTCTCGAAGATCTGGTGAACTGGGGACGCAGCAATGCCATGTGGCCGATGCTCTTTGGCCTGGCCTGCTGCGCCATTGAGATGATGGCGGCGCAGGCCTCGCACTACGACATTTCGCGCTTTGGCATGGAGCTGATGCGCCCTTCGCCCCGCCAGTCGGACCTGATGATCGTCGCCGGTCGCGTGTCCCGGAAGATGGCGCCCGTCCTGCGTCGCCTGTACGACCAGATGGGCGACCCGAAATGGGTCATTGCCATGGGCGACTGCGCCTCCTGCGGCGGCGTTTTCAACAACTACGCCATCGTCCAGGGTGTTGACGAAATCGTTCCCGTGGACGTTTACGTGGCCGGCTGCCCGCCGCGCCCCGAGGCGCTGATCGACGGCATATTGGCCCTGCACGAGAAAGTGCGCGGCGAAACGATAAAGGATTGGGCCTGATGGAAAACCTGTCGGAGAAGAGCAGACGGATTCTGGACCGCATACGGCAAGATAGGCCCGATGCGATCGCGAGTGTCGCCGATTTTCGCGGCGAGCTGACTCTTGTGGTCGAGCCCGCGCAGGTACTGGCCCTGTGCCAGTACCTGCGCGACGAGCCCGACCTGCAGTTCAACCTGCTGGAAGACATTGTCGCCGACGACATGTTCCCCGACTATCCGCGCTTTGCCGTCAGCTACCACCTCTACTCGATCCCTCACAACCACGCCGTCCGCCTGCGGGCGCCGGTCGAGGACCCGGATGAAGGCCCGGATACGGTGGCCCCGGTATGGCCTGTCGCCACGTGGTTGGAGACCGAGGTCTACGACCTGATGGGCATCCGCTTTAAGGGCAACAACCGGCTGCGCCGTCTCTTTATGCCTGAGGACTGGCAGGGGCATCCCCTGCGCAAAGACTATCCGCTCGGCTACGAGGAGGTGCAGTTCAGTTTCAACTGGAAGGCCATCCGCGCCAGAAAGCCGCACCCCCAGGAGTAACGGCTTGCCCGGCTTACCAGTCTAGGAGAGGTTACTATGGCACAATTCGGCCCGTCACAGGCTCGGAGTGGCGGCACTGTTACAGGCGGCGCCGACACGATGGAGGAGTTGTCCGTCGAGGAGCTGCGCGCCAAGTACGGCTCGAAGATGGAAATCGAGTCGGAAGACAACATGCTCCTGAGTATGGGGCCGCAGCATCCCAGCACTCATGGCGTGCTGCGCCTGCTGTTGGAGCTGGATGGTGAAACCGTCGTCAACCTCGCGCCTGATATTGGCTTCCTGCACACGGGTATTGAGAAGAACATGGAGGCCAAGACCTTCACCAAGGCGCTGGTGATGACCGACCGTATGGACTACCTGGCGCCCATGTCCAACAACCTGGGCTATCTGCTGGCAGTGGAGAAGCTGGTGGGCGTCGATGTACCGCCGCGCGCCCAGGTCTTGCGCGTACTGCTGACTGAGCTGACGCGCATTGGCAGCCACCTTGTCTGGCTGGGCACGCACGCGCTCGATCTGGCGGCGATGACTGTCTTCCTCTACTGCTTCCGCGAGCGCGAATATCTGCTGGATATTTTCGAGATGGTCTCGGGCCAGCGGATGATGACCAGCTACTTCCGGCCGGGGGGTCTGTGGCGCGACGTGCCGCCGGAGTTCGAGCCGGCTGTGCGCCAGTTCATCGACTTCTTCCCGGCACGCATTGCCGACTACGAAGCCCTGCTCACCAACAATCCTATTTTCCTGGAGCGCACAAAAGGGGTGGGATACATCTCGCCGGAAGATGCCATCGCCTGTGGCGTCACCGGGCCAACACTTCGCGCTGCGGGCATCCCCTTCGACGTGCGCAAGGCACGGCCCTACAGCGGCTATGAGAATTACGACTTCGAGATCCCGACCGCCACGGATAGCGATGTATACGCGCGTTACCGGGTGCGGATAGAGGAAATGCGCCAGAGCCTGCGCATCGTCGAACAGGCGCTGGACCGTCTGCCTGATGGGCCGGTGCGTACCGATAACCGCAAGATTGCCCCGCCGCCCCGCTCCGAGCTGGGGCGCAGCATGGAGGCCGTCATTCACCACTTCAAGCTGTGGACGGAAGGTTTCAGCGCGCCGGAAGGGTACGTGTACGTGCCGATTGAGTCGCCGCGTGGAGTCCTGGGCACGTATCTGCGAGGTGACGGCACCAACAAGCCGGCCCGGGTCCACTTCCGCGCCCCATCGTTCGTCAATCTGGCGGCGCTGCCGCTGATGTCGCGCGGCGCATTCGTCTCCGACCTGGTCGCCATTATCGGCTCCATCGACATCATCCTGGGTGAAATCGACAGGTAAACATTATGGCTAATCAACTCCGCGAGCAGTACGGCGAGATTGTCGATGGCCTGCTGCGCCGCTACCCACAGAAAAAATCGGCCATTCTGCCGCTGATGCATCTGGCACAGCGGGTGCATGGCTACATGAGCCAGGAGGCGATGAACGAAGTCGCTGAGATTCTGGACATCGACTCGACGCACGTTCTCTCCCTGGCGGGTTTTTATACCCTCTATTACGAAGAACCGGTGGGCAAATACGTGCTGGAGGTCTGTACTGACCTGGCCTGCGCGCTGCGGGGGGCGGATGAATTTCTGGAGATGGTTCTGCAGAAGCTGCAGGTGGGCGTTGACGAGATGACCGAGGACGGTCTTTTTACGGTGAAGCCGGTTATGTGCCTTGCCGCCTGCGACAAGGCCCCCATGCTCCAGTGTAACCTTCGCTACTACGAGAATCTGAACGAAGAGAAGTTCGATGCGCTCATCGCTCAGCTACGTGCCGAGGCAGAGGCCGACGCCGCCGACCGGGAGCCGACCGTTATCGAGCGCACTCTGAGTTATGCGGCGGGCGATCCGCCGGCTACGAAGTAGGACATTGCCATGGCGCACATGCTGCTACGTCATCGCGAAATTGAGAACCTGCACCTCCTCGACATCTATCGCCGCCATGGCGGCTACGAGGGCCTGCAGAAGGCGCTGGAGATGGGACCGCAGGAGACGCTGAACGTCGTCAAGAAGGCCAACGTACGGGGCCGCGGCGGCGCCGGCTTCCCGGCGGGCATCAAGTGGGGCTTTATCCCGCAGGATGCGCCGGTCAAATACGTGGTCGTCAACGCCGACGAGTCGGAAACAGGTACCTTCAAAGACCGCGAGCTGCTGGAGGGTAACCCGCACCAGGTCATTGAAGGGGCGCTGATTGCCGCCTTTGCGGTCGGCGCAGAGCTGGTCTACTGCTACTTCCGGGGCGAGTTCCTGCAGGTCGGCGAGCATTTTGAGCAAGCGTTGCGCGACCTCCGCCAAAACGGCCTGCTGGGCGAGAACATTCTCGGCTCTGGCTTCAACTGCCAGGTTTACAGCAGCTACGGCGCCGGCGCCTACATCTGTGGCGAGGAAACGGCGCTGCTGGCCTCGCTGCAGGGCGACCTGGGCCAGCCCTGGTCGAAGCCCCCGTTCCCGGCCCAGGCCGGCCTCTATGGCAAGCCGACTGTCGTCAATAATGTGGAGACGCTGGCCAACATCCCCCCGATCCTCGTCAACGGCGCGGAATGGTATTTGCAGATGGGCACTGAGGACAGCCCCGGGCCGAAGATCGTCTGCCTCAGCGGGCACGTCAAACGGCCCGGCAACTACGAAGTGCCGATGGGCATCACCTATCGCGAGCTGATTTTTGGCGAGCAGTACGGCGGGGGCATGCTCAACGACAATGCCTTCAAAGCCCTGCTGCCCTCCGGCGGCTCCGGCCCTGTCGTCACGGAAGAGGCGTTGGACGCCCCTCTCAGCTTTGACGGCCTCAAGCCGTACGATTCTTTGATGGGCTCGGCCTCCATGATCGTCATGGACGAGACGACCGACATGGTCTGGGCGGCATGGAAGATGATTGATTTCTTCCGCCACGAATCATGCGGCAAGTGTACGCCCTGCCGCGAAGGGACGTACTGGCTGGAACGGGTGATGAACAATGTCTATCACGGGCGGGGCACCGAGAAGGATATTGCCCTGCTGGAAAGCGTGGCGAAGAACATGCAGGGCAAGTGTCTCTGTGCCCTCGGCGAGTTTGCCACGAGCCCGATCCTCTCCACGATCCGACATTTCCTCGACGAATACAAGGCTAAGGTCCGTAGCAGGCCCGCCAGTGCGGACGCTGAAATGGAAGCAGCGCCTCAGGCCGCGGCTGTAGCCGGCTGAGAGAGACAAGATGAGCGATCTCGTTACCCTGACTATAGACGGAATTGAAGTCACTGTTCCCAAGGGAACGCTGGTCGTCGATGCAGCCAAACGGGTCGGCATCGATATCCCCGTCTTTTGTTACCACCCCAAAATGGAACCCGTCGGCATGTGCCGGATGTGCCTGGTGGAGATCGGCCTGCCCGTGCGCGACCGCCAGACGGGAGAGCCCGTGCTGGACGAAGAAGGCAACCCCCAGATCAACTTCGGGCGCACGCTGCAGACCGGATGCACTGTGCCGGTTAGCGAGGGCATGGTTGTCCGTACCGAGACAGAGGTCGTGGACGACGCCCGCGACGACATTCTGGAGTTTCTGCTAACCAGTCACCCGCTGGACTGCCCCATCTGCGATAAGGGCGGGGAATGTCCGCTGCAGAACCTGACCATGCGCCATGGCCCTGGCGTCAGCCGCATGGACTTCGACAACAAGCTGAAGCTACCCAAGCACGTTCCACTGGGCGAGCTGATTATGCTCGACCGCGAGCGCTGCATCCAGTGTGCGCGCTGCACTCGCTTCCAGGCTGAGATCGTGGACGATCCGGTGATTGCCTTCCACAACCGGGGTCGCCGGCTGGAGATCGTCACCAACAGCGATCCCGGCTTCGACAGCATCTTCAGCGGCAACACCACCGACGTATGCCCGGTCGGCGCGCTGACGACGATGGATTTCCGCTTCGAGGCGCGCCCCTGGGAGCTAACTCCTGTCGCCAGTGTCTGCCCGCATTGCCCGGTTGGCTGCAACACGACGCTGAGTACCCGGGTGGAGGCTCGCTCTGGCGGTCGCCGTGTGATCAAGCGCATCATGCCCCGCCAGAATGAGATGGTCAACGAAATCTGGATCTGCGACAAGGGGCGCTTTGTCCACCATTACGCCGACGCCCCCGACCGCCTGATGCGGCCCCTGGTGCGCAGGAATGGCGAGCTGACGGAGGCGAGCTGGGACGAAGCCATCGATCTCGTCGCGGGCCGCCTCCAGCAGAACAAGGGCGCCGTCGCCGGTCTGGCCGGTGGGCGGCTGAGCAACGAGGACTATTTCCTCTTCCAGCGTCTCCTGCGGGAAGGTCTGGAGAGCAATGACCTCGATCTCGTAGATGCGCGCATTGGTGGCGCCGAGGCGATTGCCCGCGTAGGTATTGCTCAGGGCAGTAACCTGCAAGGGCTGGGCCCAGGCGATGCGATCCTCGTCGTCGCCAGCGACCTGCACCAGGAAGGGCCGGTCTGGTGGCTGCGTGTGAAGCAGGCCACCGACCGCGGCGCCACGCTGGTCGTGCTCAATGCACGCCCGACGCGGCTGGACAAACATGCGCGGTATGCCTTCCACTATGGCGCCGGTTCCGCCGTCCATGAGGCGCGGCAGCTTCTTAATGCGGCCAAG
>JAAYYY010000391.1 GCA_012515125.1 Chloroflexota bacterium | reverse complement strand
GCCAGCCCGACATCGTATACGCCGGTCACGCGCTCGGCGAGGCTGCGGGAGGGAGCAATGACGGTGGTCACCAGCCGGCCTGAGAGGGCTCGTTCCAGGGCATGGGTCAGGGCAGCGCCGCTCTGGTAACGTCCGGCAGGCGACTTGGCCATCGCCTTGAGGATGACCGCGGCGACCGCCGGATCGAGGTCGGGGCGGCGCTGGCGCGGGTCGGGCGGCGCCTCGTCGCGGTGCTGCAGGGCGATCTCCAGTGGCCCGCGCCCGTCGAAGGGCAGCGCTCCCGTGAACATCTCGTAGAGAATGACGCCCAGCGAATAGAGATCGCTCTGGGGCAGTATCTCTTCAGACGACGAAGCCTGCTCCGGCGAGATATACTGCGGCGTGCCGAACGTCCGGCCCAGGGTTTTGGTCGTCGCCAGCAGCGCCAGGCCGAAGTCGGTGAGATAGGCCTGCCCGTCCAGCGACAGCAGGATGTTGGAGGGCTTGAGGTCGCGGTGGATGACGCCTTTCTGATGGGCGTAATCGAGGGCGGAGCCGACGTCGCGCACGATAGCCAGCGCGTCGCGTGGCGGAATGAGACGCCCTTCGCGCCGGTAGGAGTCCAGAATAGTGCCCAGGTCGGCGCCCTCGACGTACTGCATAGCCATGTAGAGCAGCCGGCTCGTCTCCCCATAACGATACAGGCGCACAATATGGGGGTGCTCCAGCCGGGCGATGGCCTGCGCCTCCCGCTCGAAGCGCTCAATATAGGCCGGCTCCTCACGGAAGGGCCGGTCGATGACCTTGATCGCCACGTTGCGCCCCAGCCGCACATCCTCCGCGAGATAGACGCGGGCCATGCCGCCCTTGCCGAGTAAGGCGACGACCCGATATTCGTCCAGCTGGCGGTTGGTCAGGGTGTCGCCGCCGGTCACGGAATAGCCACCTCGCAGCTACCGGCCGAGACAGGGCAGCGCCCGACCTCGACTCCGTCCCAGAGCACGGCGAACTCGGCCACGCCTTCACGCGCGCGCCAGAAGACGACATCTTCGCCGGCAGCGGGCGTCATCCACGCGTTCAGCCCTGCACAGGCCGCCGATTCCAACTGGATCGCCGTGTTGACGACATGCAGCCGGTCGCAATGTCCCGGCTGGATGAACGGGTAGTACGCGGCCCAGCTCTCGCCGGAGAAGGCGTATTGGGTGGGGCTGCCATCGGCGGCAAGGGCGGCAAAAGCAAGCCGGGCTACTTCCACGTCCCCGGCATTGGGGTTGGCGGCGTAGAACGTGTTTTCGTCATAGTAAAGCTGGACCGCACGGCCCGCGGGCGGCGCCACAACTGGCGCTTCGTCCTCCTCGTCGCCCTCGTCGCCGCTCGACGGCGTTGCCGGAGCCTGCCCGCCTCCTTCCGCCGCCGTCGGCGTCTCTGCGGGACTGGTTGCCTCCCCGCCGGACGTATCGCCGGGTAAGAGGGCGTAGGCTGCCGCCACCAGGATGAGGAACAGGAGGGCGGCGGGTATCAGCAGAAGCCAGGGCGAGAGGGAACGGCGGCGGTTGGGTTGCACGCGCAGCCCGGCCGGGGCGCGCGGCAGGGTGTCTGTGGACGCCTGGGCAGCAAGCGGGGAGCGGACGAAAGCGGTGGGCGCCGGCTCCGACCACGCCGCCAGCTCGGCAGCGTCCACGTCCACACGCAGCGGCGCCGGCCCTTCGTCTGGCGCCAGATCGCCGCCAAGCAGCGCCACTTCCAGTGCGTCCATCAGCGCCGCCGCGCTGGGGTAGCGCGCCGCCGGCTCTTTCTCCAGGGCGCGCAGCAGGACGACCTCGGTGGCCTGGTTGAGGTTGGGGTTGAGCTGGCGCGGCGAGGGCGGCGGCTCCATCAGGTGCTGGAGGGCCAGCGTCGCCGGCGACGGATCTTCAAAGGGGCGGCGGCCGACGAGCATTTCGTAGAGGATTACGCCCAGCGCGTAGAGGTCGGACGCGGGCACGACGCCGCCGGAGCTGCGCGCCTGCTCCGGGGCAACGTAGTGCGGGCTACCAAACATCTCGCCTGTGGTTTCGCCATTCGTCTCCAGGACCAGTCCAAAATCGCTGAGGACGACGCGCCCGTCGTCGGCCAGAAGCACGTTGCCGGGCTTGACGTCGCGGTGGACGATGCCCTGCTTGTGGGCGAAGTCGAGGGCGCTGGCGATGGCCCGGCCGATGCGCAACACCTCGCTCACGGGCAGTAGCGTCTCACAGGCCCGCTGGTCGGCGAGCAGCGAGGCGAGATCGCCGCCGGGGATGTACTCCATGACCATGTAGTGCAGCCCTTCCTGCTCGCCCACATGGTAAACCTGGATGATGTGTTCGTGCCGCCAGCGGGCGACAGACCGGGCCTCGCGTAAGAAGCGGTCGGTGTAAGCGGCGTTGTCTCGGAAGCGGCGATCGACGACCTTGATGGCGACGGGGCGGTCGAGCATCACGTCGTGCCCGTAGTAGACAGTCGCCATCCCGCCTCGCCCCAGCAGGCGTTCGAGACGAAAGTTTCCTAATTGTGCGCCGATCAAGGGATCGTCAACCATGCAGCATCCTCGGCCAGAACCGTTCCCCTCCATAATAGCAGCGATGCGAACGGGGTGTTAGCCGCTATGCTGCTCTCTGAGAATGCACTTACGCTAGGGGGACGAGAGCAGCTCTTCCACCGGCTCGCCCAGATGGCGCAAAGCCGCGTCGGCAACCTGAGCGAAGATCGGCGCCGCCGTCTGCGCGCCGCTGCCGCCGTGTTCGACCAGCACAGCGATAGCCACAGAGCGCGCGCCGTCGCTGGCGAAGCCGATGAACCAGGCGTGCGGCGCCTGGTCGCCGCCAAGCTGGGCCGTGCCCGTCTTGCCGCCGACAGCCAGCCCGGAGAG
>JAAYYY010000390.1 GCA_012515125.1 Chloroflexota bacterium | reverse complement strand
GCCGACGACGAGCCAGACGAGCAGGAAAGGCCAGCCGCGCGCCAGCGTGAACCAGAGTGGGTTAGCGCCGGGCAGCAGATCGTGGTCCATCTGCCCCACCAGGACAAAGAGGAAAAGGGCTACCAGGTCGCCCGCGAGGAGCAGGAGTTTCCACGGGCGCAGCGCCGTCTCGCGTTGCGTCTCTGTCTGTGCGTGCATGGCGCAAGGTTAGCGCCGGCCGGCCTTCCGGTCCAGCTAGCCGCCCTGCGTCTTCATCAGCGGCCAGACGATCTCCACTTCCCAGTCGTCGCTCTCCAGGTCGCCAATGAAGGATTCCCACGGCGCACCCTGCGCCTCGTAGTCGCCGTCGCGGATCCAGGCCCCGAGCCGTTCGTACGCCGCGCCAATCTCCTCATAGGGGCCCCGGTAGCGCAGGACGGCCGCCGGCCCGCCCGGCAGCCTGTTGGCGTCAAACGCGGTATCGGCCGGGCAGTCTATGGCTTCCGTCGTAGGCACGCCCACTTCCAGATCGAGGTCGTCGCGCCGCACCTCGCCATAATTGTGAAGGCGGGCGAACGGGACGCCCGTGCTCTGCCCCCGGCGGCCGGCGATAAACGCTTCAATTTCTGTAACGCGCTCGGCGAGCATCGGGCGAATCATGTCGCGGGCCACCTGCTCGCGGATGCTGACGGTGGGTTGCTCTGTAAGCTGCCGAACTTCAATCTCGTCGTTCATCCTGGCTCCTATCTTGCTGGATAGCGCCCATTGTACGCCGGAACCGCTCTGGCTGCCCACACGCTGCCCTCGTCTGCGTCTAAAGGCGGAAATGCTCTCCGCCCATCGCCCGGCGCGCTGCAATATCTCGCCTGACTACCATCTAATCAGGCAAATAGGCCAGAAGTCGGTCACCGATATGGAACTCGAACGCCTTTCGTAACGTCTAGAGATCGATTATCGTTTATCCTTAGAAGATAGCGGCCTTACCGTAACGTTCGGCTGCGCCGGACGTTCTTCATCGTGAAAGGAGTAAAGATGGCTGGCAAACGTTTCTATTCAGTGGTCCTGGGGGGGACCCGGCGGTTTTTGCCGCTGCTCTTAATCGTCGCCCTATTTTCGGGGCTGTTGCTGGCGGTGCAGCCGGCGGGGGCCGTCGAGGCCGCTCAGACCTGCCAGGCGCAGCACGTCGTCCGGGCAGGCGAAACGCTGGCCGGCATCGGCCGGCGGTATGGCGTGAGCTGGCCGGCCATTGCCCAGGCCAACAACCTGGCTAACGCCAACCGCATCTACAGCGGGCAGGTGCTCTGCATTCCGCCGGCCGGCACAACGCCGCCCCCGGCGCCCACCTGCATCGCCACCCACGTCGTCAAGGCCGGGGAGACGCTCGCCGCTATCGGCCGGCAGTACAACGTGAGCTGGCCGGCGATTGCCCAGGCCAACAACCTGGCCAACGCCAACCAGATCTACGCCGGGCAGCGGCTGTGCATCCCTGGCGGCAGCTCGACGCCTCCGCCCGCCCCGGCGACCGGCACCGTTTCCGGCGTCTACTTCCTGAACGTCCGCTCCGGGCCGGGCATGTCCTACGAGCGCATCACCGTGATCAGCAACGGCACGCAGGTCACCCTGCTGGGCCGCGACAGCTTCGGCGGCTGGCTGAAGGTGCGCCTGGCGAACGGCACGGAAGGCTGGGTCGGCGCCTCCTACATCACCACCAGCGCGGTCATCTCCACGCTGCCGGTAGTCGCCGCGACCACGCCGACGCCCCCGCCGCCTGCTGCTGGCGCGACCGGCGTCGTCGCTACCTACGGGCTGAACCTGCGGACCGGCCCGGGCACCAACTACCCGGTCGTTCTGGCCCTCTCCCAGGGCATGACCGTGCCCGTCACGCACCGCAATGCCGACGCCTCGTGGGTGCGCGTCACCCTGCCCGGCGGCACCGTCGGCTGGGTCAGCGCCCCCTACCTGAACCTGAGCACGGCGGCCGTCAACCTGCCCGTGTGGAACTAGCGCCGTCCAGGGCCTGACAGGTCTTGGCCCCGCGGACAGGATCTATTCCGAGGTCATCCGTGCATCGTCCTGATCAGAAGCGGGGCTTCGTGTTGAAGCCCCGCTTCACCTGGCTGGTCTGGCTCGCCGCCGGGCTGGCCCTCTTCCTGGCGAGCGCTTCCCTGGTTCTGGTACGCCTGAACGGGGAAGCGCTCGTCCGGGCAGCCACGACCGGCGCAGCCATTCTCGCCCTCTCCTTCACCGTCGTCGGCGCGCTCGTCGCCGCCCGCCGCCCGGAGAAGCTGCTTGGCTGGCTGATGTTGCTCGGCGGTATTGCCGGCAGCCTCAACGCCTTCTCCTGGGAGTACGCCCGTTATGCCCTGATCACCTCCCCGGCCGGCTGGCCCGCCGCCGCGCTGAGCGCCTGGCTCTCGACCTGGATTTTCGCGCCCGGCTTTGCCACGATCCCCCTGATCCTGCTGCTCTTCCCCACCGGCGCGCTGCCTTCCCGCCGCTGGCGCTGGCTGCCCGTCCTGGTCGCCGTGGGACTGCTGCTGGCAGCCGTGCCCATGGCGGCAGCCGCCTGGCCCCTGCGCGGCGCGGCGCTGGTCAGCCGGCGCTCTCTGGAAGGGCTCGTCGCGCCGGGCCTGCTCCTCGCCCAGAACGCCGGCATCTTCCTGATTCTCCTCTCGCTGGCCTTCGCCGCCGTCACCGCCCTGCTGCGCCTGCGCCGGGCGACCGGCGTCGTGCGCCAGCAGCTCAAGTGGCTGGCCTATGCGGGGCTGTTGACGGCGCTCGTCATGGTCACCCTTTCACCCGCAGCACCCTATCCGCTGCAGGGTCCGGCGGCCGCGCTGCTCATGCCTCTGGCGCTGCTGTCCCTCGCCAGCATTCCGGCGGCCATCGGCATCGCCGTCCTGCGCTACCGCCTCTACCAGATCGACTTCCTGATCAACCGCACGCTGGTCTACGGCTCGCTCACGGCGCTGCTGGCGCTCGTCTACTTTGGCAGCGTGATCCTCCTGGAGACGCTGCTGCGCGGCCTGACGGACGCAGGCTCGCCGGTCGCTATCGCCATCTCCACCCTGGCCATCGCCGCCCTCTTCCAGCCGCTACGCCGCCGCGTCCAGGCCTTCATCGACCGGCGCTTCTTCCGCAGCAAGTACGACGCCGCCCGCGTGCTGGCTGCCTTCAGCCAGCGCGCTCGTGACGAGGTCGAGCTGGACCGGCTTGGAGATGTCCTGCTTGCCACCGTCCAGGAGACGATGCAGCCGGGCCGCGTCTGGCTGTGGCTGAAAGAGCCGGAGCGTTAGTCGCCGCGTCCTGTCATATTTCGGTAAGCTGTCGATCTACGCGCCGCCTGATCGTCGTTATCATAGAAGGCAATCGCGCCTTCCAGAAATCCATTCCATGGAGGAATCAGATGCGCTACATGTTGTTGATCTATGGTGACGAGGCTGCCGATGCCAACGCCTGCGCCGGCCTCCTACACGCTGTCCTGGAGCGCCGACCACGCCACCAGCTGCACCCTGACCCGCAACGGCGCAACCCTCAAGACGACTCACGGGAACGGCTCCCACAACGAATACAACCTACATATGCTGGTAACGGTCCCTCAGAGGATTTTGCCGAGTC
>JAAYYY010000389.1 GCA_012515125.1 Chloroflexota bacterium | reverse complement strand
GAGAGGGCGTTGGCGGGCGTGTCCGGGCCCTGATCAACGTGTTGGTTGGGGTCTGGCGGGCCGCTCTGGGCAGCTACGGCGGCGACGCCGGCCAGCAGCAGCAATAGGACGACGAACAACCCCAGCCGCCCGGACCAGTTGCGAGGAACAATCGGATTCATTTGTACCTTCCTAGCTCTTTACCTTTCACACATCAGTTATCGTCTCTGGCTCCGCTTCCGCCGCTTCCCGCACTCCTCCGGCCAGGCCCCGCCGCAAGGAGTAGCCGATGAAGAGGAGGGCCGCCACCTGGCCGAGCCACTGGACGGCGTCGGCCATGCGCAGCAGCAGGCCGCTGAGGCCGCCGAGGATGGCGTGCAGCTCCGGCTGGGTGATATAGTCGAGCACGGTCGCCAGCCCATGCAGCGAGAGCAGGACGACGAGGAAAAGGGTGCCGGTGCGCGCGACGACCGGGTCGTGCAGCAGGTGAAGCAAGAAGCGCTCGACCGGCCGCTGCAGCAAGATGACCACCGCCAGCGTCAGGCCGCCGGCGATGAGGATGCCGACGACCTGCCCCAACAACAGAATGGGATTGACCATGCTTTCTACCTCCGCTGTTATTGTATCATGAGAGGTGGGCAGTGGGCAGCAGTCAGTGGTCGGTGGCCCACTGACTACTGATTGCTGACAACTGCCCGTTTCCCCCTGACCGTTATCCCCTTGCGCTGGCTGCGGCGATGCGTTATTGTGTGCGTCATGAGTAGCTGGGAGCAGAAATCGACCGAAACGAGGGAGCAAGGAGCCGAGGGGTTCGCGCCACGGCGCGAGATGATGCTGCGCGCCGTGGGCTTTGCCGCTGCCAACCTGCTGCAGAGCAATCTCGACGACGAGGTGATCGCCGCCACGCTGGCCCGCCTTGCCGCCGCCGCCGCCGCCAGCCGCGCCTATATCTTCGCCAATGAGCTGGACGACCAGCGCCGCGTCTGCGCCACGTTGCGCTACGAATGGCACGCCCCCGGCATCGTTCCCCTGCGAGATTTTGAGACGCTTCACTGCTTCAGCTACGACGAGGTGGGCCTGGGCCGCTGGGTCGGGGTGCTCAGCAGCGGCGGGACGATCGTCGGACCGATTACCGACCTGCCGCCGGCCGAGCAGCAATCGCTGACCTTCACCGGCTGGCGCTCGCGGGCCATCGCGCCCATCTTTGTCGGCGGGCGCTGGTGGGGCTTCGCCGGCTTTTCCGACGTGGACGAGCGGCGCGAGTGGGACGCCACCGAGCAGGAAGCGCTGAAGCTGGCGGCCCGGCTGATCGGCGCCGCGATGCAGCGCCACGACGAAGAAGAGCAGCTACGCCGCCGGGCGCTGGACCTGGCGCTGATTAACCGCATCGTCGCCGCCGCGAACAGAACCTACGAGCCGGCCGCCATTCTGGAGACGATTTGCCGCGAGCTGGCCCAGGCGCTTAACGTGGAACAGGCCGGCGCTGCGCTGATCGACGAGAGCGGGCAGTCGCTGGAGGTGGTCGCCGAGTACCGGGCCGGGTCTGGAGCCAGCGCCGTCGGCGAGCACATTCCCCTGGCGGGCAATGCCCTCACCCGCTATGTGATGGAGAGCGGCCGGCCGGTGGTCATCGAAGACGTGGCTAACGACTCGCGCATGGCCGTCGTGCGCGACCTGATGGCCCGCCGCCGCGTCGCCTCGATGCTCCTGCTGCCTATTCTGGTGGGCGAGGAGGTGGTGGGCACGCTGGGGCTGGACAGTCACAAGCCGCACGTCTTCACGCCGGAGGAGATCGCCCTGGCTTCCGGCGCGGCGACCGCTGCGGCCCCGGTGCTGCAGAAGGCGCACCTGCTGGCGGCCGAACAGCGCAATGCTGCCCGGCTGGAAGAGATTCTGACCCTGAGCACCGAGCTGGCGGCGCAACGCGACGAAAGCGCGCTGTTAAAGCATCTGGTGCAGCGCGTGCGGGCCATTGCCGGGTCGGATACCTGTACGGTCTTCCTCGCGGACGAAGAGACGCAGGAGGTCGTGCTTGCCGCGCAGGAGGGTTTGCCCGGCGCCGAGGGGCTGCGTATCCCTCGGGGCGTGGCGCTGCTCGACGAGGTGGCGGCGGGCCAGCTCGTCGCCGCCGACGTGGACCGCGACTGGCCCGAGCTGCGCGGCTTCCTGGTCCGCGCCGACGTGCAGAGCATCCAGGTCTACCCTTTGAGCAGCGAGGGCACGATGTTCGGCTTCATCACCATCGGCCGCGCGCAGCTCTACCAGCCGTCACCCTCCGAGGTCAACGGCTGGCGGCTGCTGGCCGACCGGGCGGGCGCCGCGCTGCGCAGCGTCCGGCTGCTGGAACAGCTCCGGCAGCAGGCGGCCCATCTGCAGGCACTGCACGAGGTCGAGCTGGCCGTCTCCACCAGCCTGGACCCGGAAGTGGTCTACGGGACCATCGTCCGCCGCGCGGCCGAGCTGTTGGAGTCCGATGTGGCCAGTTTGCTCCTGTGGGACGGCGAGCGGCAGCAGCTTGTCCTGCTGGCGACCTGCCATGAGGATGAGGTGACCATCGGCGGCGACTGGATACCGGTCAATAACCCGGACGTGGCAGCCCGGCTGCAGGGGGCGCGGCGCCCGCTGGTTATCGAGCAGGCGGCCGATGACCCGTGCGTGCCGGCTCATTTCCGCGACCGCTTCGGCGTGCAGGCGGTCCTCTACCTGCCCCTGCGCTACCGCGACCGGCTCAGCGGGATGCTCGTCTGTGCCCAGACGCGCAACACGCGAAGCTGGCAGCCGGAGGCGCTAGGGCTGGGGGAGTCGCTGGCGGTCCACGCGGCCAACGCCATCGCCAACGCCCGGCTGCACGAGGCGACGCGCCGCCTGCTGCAGCGCACGCGCCACCAGGCGCAGGTCGTGCAGCAGATTCTGGACACGGTGCCCACGGGGCTGCTGCTGCTCGACGGGCGTTTCCGGCTGCTGCTGGCGAACCCGACGGCGCTGGAGCTGTTGCCTTTTCTGACTGACGCGAAGCTGGGCCAGCGGCTGCGGCGGCTGGGCGACGTGCCCGTGCAGATGCTGGTGGACGAGCCGCCGGTGGGCGCGCTGGCCCACGAGGTGACTGTGCGCGAGCCGCGCAAGCGTATCTTTGAAATCAGCCCCCGGCCGATGCTCACCGGGCCGCAGGCGGGCGGCTGGCTGCTGGTGCTCAACGAGGTGACGGCCGAGCGCGAGCAGCAGCGCTACATGCAGACGCAGGACCGGCTGGCGACGGTAGGACAGCTCGCGGCGGGCATCGCCCACGACTTCAACAACATCATGGCCGTCATCGTGCTCTACGCCCAGACGCTGCTCATGAGCAAGCCGGAGGGGCGCGAGCACGAGCGGCTGACGGTCATCTTCCAGCAGGCGCAGCGGGCCAGCCGGCTCATCGGCCAGATTCTCGACTTCAGCCGCAAGAGCGTGGTGGAGCGCCGCCCGCTGGATGTCGTGCCCTTCACCAAGGAGCTGGTCCGGCTGCTGCAGCGCACCCTGCCGGAGACGATTGACGTGGATTTTGCCTTCACCGAGGGGGATTACGTGGTGGAGGCGGATCCGACGCGGCTGCAGCAGGCGCTGATGAATCTGGCGGTGAACGCGCGCGACGCGATGCCCGACGGCGGCACGCTGACGCTCTCGCTCAGCCGCCACGGGCCCGACTGGGCGACGCCGCTGCCCGACATGCCGCGCGCCCACTGGGTCTGCATTGAGATGCGCGACACGGGCGACGGCATCGTGACCGCCGACCTGCCGCACGTCTTCGAGCCGTTCTACTCGACGAAGGAGCCGGGGAAAGGCACGGGGCTGGGGCTGGCGCAGGTCTATGGCATTGTCAAGCAGCACGACGGCTTCATCCACGTCGTCAGCCGCGTCGGCCACGGCACGGCCTTCCAGATTTTCCTGCCTTCGTTTGTGCTGCCGCCGCCGGAGCCGATGCCGGATGCGGAGGGGATTCCCCTGGCAAATCCGGGCGAGACGGTGCTGGTGGTAGAAGACGAGGAGAGCATCCGCCAGGCGGTCGCCGCGACGCTGGATGGGCTGGGCTACCGGGTGCTGACGGCGCCGAACGGGGAGGTGGCGCTGGCCATCTTCCGGCAGGGGCACGAAAACATCTCCCTGGTGCTCACGGATATGATCATGCCGCGTATGGGCGGGGCGGCGCTGTATGAGGCGCTGCGCGCCATCGACCCCGGCGTGCACATGCTCGTCATTACGGGCTATCCGCTGGAGGAGACGAACAAGGCGTTTGTGGAGCGCAGCGGGGTGAGCTGGGTGCAGAAGCCGTTCACGACGGAGCGGCTGGCCCAGGCGGTGCGGGCGGCGATAGATAGCAGTTAGCTTGAAGCTGTAAGCCTTAAGCTTTTAGCCGTAAGCCACAGGCCGTTAGCTAACGGCCTGTGGCTTACGGCTTATGGCTTCCTGCTTTAACGATAAATCCACGATCCGATCACGTTCGGCCTGTATGCTGGCGGCAGTGTGTGAAAGCCCCAACAGGCAAATGAACGGAGGTCCGGATCATGAAGAATGCCAGGAATCACGACGCGGCGTTGTGGAGCTGCGAGGCGTGCGGCTCGTGGTGGTGCAGCCAGCCGGCGCTGGCGCCGACCAGCTTCCTGCACCAGCTCCCGCCTGAGCTGGCGGCGACGCTGGCGTGGGACGCCTTCCGCGGCTGGGCGGTGGGGCCGGCGGAGGATGTCGCCATCTGCCCGGAGTGCGAGACGGTCAGCAGCGGGCCGCGCTATGGCGACGCCGGCAAGGCCACGCGCCGCCAGCCGATGTTCGCCCTGCACGCCGCGCGCGGGATGTCGGTACGCAACATGCGCCAGAGCGGCTTCGCCGCCGGGGGAGGCTGAGATGGGCAGGAGAGAGCGCTTTGACCACGCCGTCGTCATCGGCGGCAGTATGGCGGGGCTGCTCGCGGCCCGCGTGCTCGGCGACCATTTCCGCCGGGTGGCGATTCTGGAGCGCGATCCGGTGCACGATTACCCGGAGTCGCGCAAGGGGCAGCCGCAGACGCGCCACCTGCACGGGCTGCTCGCGGCGGGCCTGCAGACGATGCTGGCTTACTTCCCCGACCTGCGCGAGGCGCTGGCGGCGGCGGGTAGCTACACAGGCGACATGGGCGAGGGCATGAACTGGTATACGCACGGCGGCTACCGGCGGCGACTGCACCTGGGGATGGACGGGGCGACGATGAGCCGGCCCTTCCTGGAGCACCTCGTCCGCCAGCGGGTGCGCGCGCTGCCCAACGTGAGCCTGCGCGACAACTGCGCCGTCCGCGAGCTGCTGTCCACGGCGGACCGGGCGCAGGTGACCGGCGTCGTGGTCGAGCAGCGGGCAACGAGCGAGGCGGCGGAGCTGCGTGCGGACCTCGTCGTCGATTGCAGCGGGCGGGCCTCGCGCGCGCCGCAGTGGCTGGAGGCGCTGGGCTACGCGGCGGCGCCGGAGACGGTGGTGCAGGTGAACGTGGGCTACGCCAGCCGCCTCTACCGGCGCGATCCGGCCGACCCGCGCGGCGCGCAGTGGACGCTCTACACGCCGGAGGCGCCGGCCGAGACACGCTTCGCCGGTCTGTTCCCCATCGAAGGCGACCGCTGGATTGTCTCGATGGGCGGCTGGAACGGCGACTACGCGCCCGCCGACGAAGCCGGCTTTCTGGCCTACGCGCGCAGCCTGCCGATGCCGGACATCTACCAGGTCATCAGCCGGGCGGAGCCGGCGTCGGAGATTGTCGCCCACCGATACCGGGCGAGCCGGCGCCGCCACTACGAGCGCCTGGACCGCTTCCCCGACGGGCTGCTCGTGCTGGGCGACGCGCTGTGCAGCTTCAACCCCACCTATGGGCAGGGCATGACGTCGGCGGCGATGCAGGCGCAGGCGCTGGACCGGCTTCTGGCGGAAGGGCGCGCGGGACTGGACGACCTGGCGCCGGCCTTCTTCCGCCGCGCGGCGAAGGTCGTGGACATCCCCTGGCAGCTCAGCGTGGGCGAAGATTTCCGCTTCCCCGGCACGGTGGGCGAGAAGCCGCGCGGGATCGACGTCATCAACCGCTATGTCGCGCGGGTACATCGCGCCACGCACCACGACGAAGTGGTATCGCGCGCCTTCCTGCGCGTCATGAACCTGCTCGCCCCGCCGCAGAGCCTCTTCCACCCGCGCATCGTCTGGCGCGTGCTGCGCAATCAGCGGTCGGCTGTTAGCCGCCAGCCATTCGCCGTGAGCTATCAGCCGCCGGCCAGCGGCTAACGGCTACTGGCTCACCGCTCTGCCAAGCACCTGCTCTACTATCTGCTCCACCCACTCCGGGTCGTCGGCGCCGAGCAGGGGGCCGGCGGCGAGCGCGTCGGCGACCTCGCGGGCCAGGGCGGCAGCGCGCTCGCCGTCGCCGAGGGCCAGCGTGGCGTAGGCCTGCCCGGCCCGCATCTCCAGCCGGCGGCCCGGCTCGCCGAGATGCTGCCAGCCGGCCTCGGCCAGGGCGTACTGCTCGGCTGCTTCGGCCCAGCGCTGCTGCCCGGCGAGGTTGCGCGCCAGAAACGAGCGGGCCAGAGCCATCTCGCGCGGCGACGGGGCCTGTTGGGCGAGGGCCAGCGCCTGCCGGCTGGTTGCTTCCCCGTCGTCGTAGCGCCCCTCGAAGGCGGCAAGCAGGCCGAGGAAGGCGAGCACGTGGCTCTCGGCCTGCGTGGCTCCCTGCTCGCGGAAAAGGGCCAGCGCCCGCTCGTAGTTGGCCCGCGCCCCGGCGAGGTCGCCCATGCGCAGCAGCAGGTCGGCGCTGTTGGTCAGGTTGCTGCCAATCTGGAAGGCGATGCCCAGCTCCTCGGCGAGCGCGCGCTCGCGGGCGTAGTAGTCCATTGCCGCCGCGAAGTCGCCCCGTTTTGTCGCGACCTGGGCCATCTCGGCATAGGCGCCCAGCTCCAGCCGGCGGTCGCCGAGCATCCGGGCGGTGTGCAGGAGGGGTTCGAGCTGGCGCTGGGCGTAGGCGTAGTCCTGGCGATTCAGGGCCAGAATGGCGAGGAAATGGCGGCTGCGCGCCTCGCCGCGCACGTCGCGGGCGTCCTGCAGCCGCTCCAGCGAGCGCCGGCCGAGCTGCTGGGCCAGGGCAATGTCACCCTGCCGCCAGGCGACGGCTGCCCGCCCGCGCAGCGCGGCGCCTTCCAGCGCGGCGTCGCCGACCTCCTGAGCCAGCGTTGCGGCCTGCTGCAGCGCGTCGCCGGCGGCCTCGTAGTCGCCGCGCCGCCATTCGAGATGGCCCTGGTAGAGGCGCGCCCAGCCGAGCAGCGCGGGGTCGGCGGCGATCCCGGCCCAGTGCAGGGCGTCGCCCACGGCGGCCTGCATCTCGTCAAGACGGCCCAGCTCGAAGAGCAGCGCCGCCCGCTCGGCGTGCAGGCGGGCCAGCAGGGGGGCGAGGGGCGGCCCGGCGGCAGGGGCGAGATGGTCCAGCGCCAGAGCCAGCGCGCGCTCGCCCTCGTCGAAGAGGCCGCTGTAGGTCCAGTATTCGACCATACTCATGACGCCGGCGGCGAGCGCGGCGGGCAGGGGGCGGGTAGCAGCCTCGTGCCACGCCTGGGCCAGATTCTCGGCGTCGGTCTGCAGGTGGTGGAGGGCGTCCTGGGGGGACGGGCCGCGCAAGGCGGGCACCTGCCGGGCGGCTTCGGTCAGGTAGTAGACGGCGTGGCGCTCGGCGAGGGTGGCGAGGTCCAGGGCCATTTCGGCCAGCCGCTCGCGGGCGTAGCGGCGCGCAATTTCGTGTAGCCCGTAGTAATCCGGCCCCAGATGGTGGACGAGGGAGCGGTCGAGCAGGGCGAAGACGGTGGTAGGCGGCGCGCCGGCGACCTGCTGGGCGGCGTCCAGCCGGAAGCCCCGGTGGAAGATGGAGAGGCGGGCGAAGGCGGCCTGCTCGTCAGGCGAGAGCATGGCCCAGGAGGCGTCCAGGACGGCGCGCAGGCTGCGGTGGCGGGGGGCCACGTCGCCCATCGTCGTCGCCAGCGCGTCGTAATGGGCCTGCAGCCCGGCGAAGATGGCCTGCGGCGAAAGGTAGCGGCAGGCGGCGGCAGCCAGCTCAATCGCCAGGGGCAGGCCGGCGACGAAGCGGCAGATGGCGACGGTGGCGGGCAGCGTCTGCTCGTCCACGACGGGGCGGCCGGCGCTGCGCTCGGCGCGCTCGGCAAAGAGGCGCACGCTCTCGCTGGCGAGGGCCGTCGCATCGTCGCTGACCGGCAGCTCCAGCCCTTCGAGGCGCAGCAGGTATTCGGCCTGCAGGTGCAGGGGGACGCGGGAGGTCGCCAGAATGGTGACGCCGGGGGCGCTGGTCAGCAGGGCGAGCACGAAGCCGGCGCCGGCGCTGAGTAGCTCGAAGTTATCGAGCAGCAAGAGGCATCGTTTTTCGCGTAGCCAGTAGCGGACCTGGCGGGCGGGCGGGTCGCCGGTGGCGAAGGCGAGGCCCAGGGCGGCGGCGATAGCCGTGGCGATAGCGTCTTCGGCGCGGGCCGCGTCGTGCTGCTCCTCGGCGGCGAGGGGCACGAACCAGACGCCGTCGGGGAAGTCAGGCGTGGCGAGCATCTCCGCGCCGGCCTCCAGCGCCAGCCGGGTCTTGCCCATGCCGCCCTCGCCGACGATAGTGACGAGCCGGTAGGAAGGGTCGCGCAGGCGGGCGGCGAGGCGGGCGCGCTCCTGCTCCCGGCCGACGAAGGGGGTCAGCGGCGCGGGCAGGTTGGTGGGCGGCGGCCCTGGCGCGGGGGCGGGCGGGGCGGCGGGCGGGGCTGCCGGTTCCGCCTCCAGCCTGCCCTGGCGGATGGCCTCGACCAGCGCCTCGGTTTCCGGGCCGGGCGCGACGCCCAGCTCCGTTTCCAGCAGCCGGCGGCAGGCGTCGTACTGGGCGAGGGCCTGGCTGCGCTGCCCGCTGCGGGCCAGCAGCTCGACGAGCAGCCGGTGCCCTTCTTCCAGCCAGGGCTCCAGCTCCAGCAGGCGGCGGGCGGCGGCGATGCCGGCCTCGAAGTTGCGGCGGGCGAGGGCCTGGGCGGCGAGGCGGTAGAGGGCGTCGAGGGCGGTCTGGCGCAGCCGCTCGCGCTGGGCGGCGGCCCATTCGTCAAAGTCGGGGGCGTTGGGCGCGGCGAACCCTTCCAGGAAGTCGCCGCGATAGAGCGCTACCGCCTCCGCAGCGCGCCCATCGTCGGCGCAGCTCTCCTCAAAATCGCTAACGTCCAGCGCCACCCCCTCCGGCGCGAGGGATACCTGCTGCCGCTCGACGAGCAGCATCTCCGGCGGCAGGACGCGGCGCAGGCGGGTGAGCAGGCCGCGCAGGTTGGCGCGCGCTGATTCCTCGGGCAGATCCCCCCAGAGCAGGCCGGCGAGCGCCGAGCGCGACACGGGCCGGCCGGTCAGCGCCAGGTAGGCGAGCAGCGCCTGTCCTTTGGCGGAGATCGTCTCGGCCGTGAGCGGTGTCGCGCCGAAGCGCATCTCCGGCGGGCCGAGAAGGTGGAGGGTGAGCAGTGGAGTCAAGCCGTTACCTGTGGTTTGAACTGTGATTTTAATGATTGGTTTGATTGCCTATGATTTGAGAGCGGGAGCAATCAGGTCAATCATGGTTCGGCCCACGGCCCGGCGCCGCCGATACGCTCGACGGCGATGCTGAGGATGTAGCCGGGCGGCGGGTTGTCCATCGCCGGGCTCTCGAAGCAATGAGCGCGCGGGCCGAATCGGGTAACTGCATGGTTTGCTTTTCCTTCACACAGTGAGCGCACCTGGTACGCATCATAGTTGGCGGTGTGGAGAATGTCAATGGCGGGCGGCGCGGGCGATCTGATTTCACAGGGGGCGTGTAAAGCGGATCACGGTCAGGGCGGGGGCGATGCGTTATAGTCTGTTTGGACCATGATTCATGTGATGGTCATGATTGCCACTGATTGGGCCGCCCGCCGGCGGAGAATCATAGGAAATCATGCCGATCATTAAAATCATCGTCCAGAAGAGCGGGCTGGCACCCCGCGATCCGGCCAACATCCCCATCACTACTATCTATAGTTCAGCAAAAGCGATCCGTGGGAGGACTGGTATGGCGACAACTGTGAGTGCGGGCGAGATGGCCGTGCGGAAGCCGTCGGGTGTGGAGACGCCGCGCGCCATCCGCAATCTGGGCGTGGGGCAATTCGTGTTTGCTCTTAACGAGCTGGCCGGGCTACGTGCTGAACCACAAGCAGCAGGCGCGCACGCTGCGCCAGCTCGCCGAGCTGGAGGCGGACATTCTCTGCGTGGGGCATGGCGATCCGGTGACGGTGAATGGGCGGGGGTTGCTGCGGGGGTTGGTGGATGGGATGGGTGTTTGAACTGTGATTCGTGTGGTTTTTTGACGGGCTATGATGGCGTCGCCTGGGAATCATAGTTCATCAGTCAATCAGACGAATCACAGTTCAGATATCACACCCTCCCATCCCCCACCCCCGACTCCTGCAGCAGCCGCCAGTAGGCGCCGCGGCGGGCGAGGAGCTCGTCGTGGGTGCCGCGCTCGACGATGGCGCCGTCCTGGATGACGCAGATGAGGTCGGCGTCGCGGATGGTGCTCAGGCGGTGGGCGATGACGATAGCGGTGCGCTCGGCCAGCAGCCGGGCCAGCGCGTCGTGGATCAGCGCCTCGGTGACGGTGTCCACGTTGGCGGTGGCCTCGTCGAAGATGATCAGGCGCGGGTCGGCGAGCACGGCGCGGGCGATGCAGATGAGCTGGCGCTGCCCCAGCGAGAGGTTCACGCCGCCTTCGAGGATTTCCGTCTCGTAGCCCTGCGGCAGCCGGCGGATGAAGTCGTGGGCGTTCGCCAGCCGCGCCGCCTCCTCCATCTCCTCCTGGGTCGCGTCCGGCCGGCCAAAGCGGATGTTGTCGGCGACGGTGCCGGCAAAGAGGAACGGGTCCTGGCTGACGAGGCCCATCTGCTGGCGCAGGGAGCGCTGGGCGACCTCGCGCACGTCCACGCCGTCCACCTGCACCGCGCCGTCAGTCACGTCGTAGAAGCGGGCGACGAGGTTGGCGATGCTCGTCTTGCCCGCGCCGGTCGGGCCGACGAGGGCGACGGTCTGCCCCGGCTGGATGGTCAGGTC
>JAAYYY010000388.1 GCA_012515125.1 Chloroflexota bacterium | reverse complement strand
CGGCGCCATCTCCACGGTGTCTACCGCTACCTGTTGGTCCGTAGCGGCAACGAGCAGGATGCCCAGGATCTCACGTCGCAGACCTTCCTCGCCGCCTGGACCGGCAGCCAGAGCTATCGTGGCACGGGCACCGTGCGGGCCTGGTTGCTGCGTATCGCCTGGCACAAGCTGAACGACCACTGGCGCCAGAGCAAGCCCTGGCTGTCGCTGGAAGCGGCGGACCAGCTGGCCGATCCGGGCTCGCCCGTTGACGAGCACGTAGGCCGCCGGCTGCGTGTCGAACGCGTAGCTGCCGCGCTGCAGGCTCTGTCGCCGGATAGGGCCGAAGCGCTGGCCCTGCGCCTCTTTGGCGGACTGACGGCCGGCGAGGTCGCCGGCGTGATGGGCCGCAGCGAAGCGGCAGTACGTATGCTGCTCCACCGTGGGCTGCACGACCTGCAGGAGAGGCTGGCGCCACCGGAGATGGCCGAAAGGGAGACCAAACATGACTGATCCAGGTTCTTTCTCAGAGAACAACCATGCCGGCGCTGCCGGGCTGGATAGCTGGCTCGACGCGCAGCAGGCCAGGGGAAGCGCAGACGACACGCTCCCGGCTGGCGTAAGCCCGGCAATCGCGGAGCTTGCCGCTGATCTATTGGAGCTGGCGGCTGCTACGGATCCCGATCCTGCCTTTGCCTCGGCGCTGGAACGGCGGCTGCAAGCCAAAGCCGCCTCGTCTGCGCCCGCACCACGCCGGCTTTCGACCGGCATCATGAGAACAGTGGGGAGACAGACCGTGTCCAGAAGAATGATACTCACGGCGGCCGCTCTCGCCGTTTTTGTCCTGGCCGTTCTCTTTGGCAGCACACTGCTGAACGGCAGACCGGCAGCCGCCGCGGAGCTTTGGCAGCAGGCCAATGAAGCTCTGGTAGCAGAAGCCCAGGGCGCGCCATACGTCTACGATCGGTTGCGGCTGTCGTGGCGCTCCTCCGGCAGCACGTACGAGGATATTACGGCCGAGCTGTGGCAGTCTGCCGGCGGCGCGCAGTGGCGCTACCAGTTGAGCGACACCGCCGGCAACATCCTCTACTTTCTGCAGCAGAGCGACGGCACCGTGTGGCAGTCGATCCACCCGCAGCCCGTCGGTAGTAGCCCCGTAACGGAGCTGTTTGTGCAGCCGGCCGGGGAGCCGGTGGCGCTGCCCGAAGGTGCGCTGCTGCACCAGGACGCCGCGACCGGCTGGCTGGATTTGAACCGGCTGCTGGCCGAACGGGCGACCGCCTGCCTGGATCTTTACTGCCTGCTCGGTATCGACGCCGCAGCCGGTAGCCTGTCCGGCGTGGAAGAGACGACCACAGATGACGGGCGTGCTGTCTATCGGGTCGAAGTGGCCCTACCCGCGGAGTTCAGCCGGACGCTGCTGCTCGACCGGGAAAGTAGCCGGCTCCTCGCCGTCGAAGATCGCGACCGTGGGCAGCTTGTTGCCCACCTGCAGCACGTCGAGCGGCGCGGGCTAGCAGCCGGTGAGCTGGCAGAAGGCTTCTTTGCCAACGCCCCTGATGGACTTGCCCTGGTCCAGTCGTCGCCGCAGGAGGGGGCCGACCGTGTATGGATAGTCTCGGTGTCGCCCGAGCCCGGTAGTGTCGTAACGACGACAACGCGGTTTGAGGTCGTGATAGGATATGAGCTGGCCTCGTTACCGGAGGCCCTGATCGACGTGGCCCTGGCGCGCCCAGATTTCCGGCCCGGCCCGGGCGGGCGACTGCCGGTTGAGCGGGTGGCTCGGGTGGAGGTGGACGCAAGCAGCAAGGAGGCGACCATTACGTTTACCTTAAACCCGGACGAACTCCAGTGGCTGGGCGAAGATAGGGTTGAGATGGCTCTATGGGTATTGATGGGCCATTTCTCTGGAGTACAACAGATGTCTACGGTTGCCGGCGAGCTGTTCAGGGACTACTCATGGACCTTCGAGCCATAAGGCCTGACAGGACCCGAGGTTCAGCACGCTCTTAACTGCATCTAGGCGAAAGGGCCACCTGTCCAGTATTGACGACAGGTGGCCTTTGAGCTCACCGGCCCCTGCTCATAAGTGGGAGCCTGGTAGGGGCGAGATTCCTTGTTTTGGGCGGCATAGCCGGTACAATCTGGGCCTGTGTGAAAGGACTATCCATCTCCGGGGATAGCAGCTCATTGAGTTTTCGGCCCGTTTATGAAAGGACAGTTCGACTGGCAGGTAATCGAAGAAGAGCGCTCGCCGGTTCCGCCCGAACCGGAAGGGGAGCAGCTATCGGGCGGGCGGCGTCGCAGGCCCGGCCCGCTGTTGCTAGTGATGCTCCTGCTCGCCGCCGGCACGCTCGCCTGGCTCACCTACCAGGCCCGCCAGCGCACCGCAGCCGCCGAAGAAGCGGCCATCGCCGATGTCCTCGCCGATTTCCGGCTGTTGCTGCAGGCGGCCGAAACCGAGGACCGCGAGCTGACCACGAACCTGCTTTCCGGGCGCGACCGGGCCTGGGCGGCCCAGCAGCGGGCGCGGGTCGCCACGGGCGCCCTGCTGCAGGAGCCGGGGCTGGGGCTGGTCGCCGTCGAGACGGCCGACCCATCTCCGGCTGTGAGCTGGCTGGCCCCCGCTCTGGACGAGGCCACCGTCGTCATCACCCAGACCATCACCCTGCCGGACACGGCGGAGACGGGCCTGCTGGCGCGTAGCTGGCTCTACCGGCGCGGGGATGGGCGCTGGCTCTATGCGCCGCCGCGCGACCCGGCCGAATATTGGGGATCGCGCCGGCAGCGCCAGCTCGGCCACCTGACTATCCAGTACCCTGCGCGTGATGAAGAGCTGGCTCTCAGGCTGGCGGACGAGATGGCGGCGGCGCTGGAGCAGGCCTGCGCCCCGGCCGGCGGCTGCCCGGAGCAGATGGAGATGGTCGTCGTCTTAACGGCGCAGCCCTCGGGCCTGGAGGCGCCCGCGCTGGAAGAGCTGGTCTTCGGCGACGGCCCGCTCTACCTGCCGGCTCCTTCGTGGATCGGCGAGCCGGTGGACGAAAACGGCTTCCGGCTGCTCGCCCGCGCCTACAGCCGCCCCCTGCTGCTCGCGGCCTTGGGGCGCGATTTGTGGAGCTGGCGCTGCTGCGACCGCGCCCCGCTTCTCCAGGCGCTGCTCGACGCCCGCCTTGCCCAGCTAGACATTCAACCCTGGCCGATGAGGCCCGAAGATTTCGCCATTCTGAGGGAGCGCGAATTCCGGCTATTTGAGGATACGATGACCAGCTGGTACGGGCAGGCTTTCTCCCCACGGCGCGATATGGCCTGGCTGGAGGCCCATGCCGTCGTCGGCTTCCTGCTGGCGCAGAATCCTGACGCCGATCTGGCGATGCTCGCCGCGCGGCTCAACGAGTCGCCCAACTACTGGTTCTGGGCCTTCGATTTCCTGGGAGAGCGGATCGGCGACCGCGAGCTGGAGGAGCGCTGGCAGGCCTATGCGGAAGCGAATCGCTGAGCCAACCGGCAGCGCCTACTGCATGTAGTCGATAATCAGCCGGTCGATGAAGCCTTCTTCTTCCAGTTTGGCGATCGTCTCGTTGAGGACTTCGGTCAATTCTGCGTCGCCTTCCGGCACGACGATATTGATCGGGCCGCTGGAGACTGCTCCCTCATAGCCGATGCGCAGGCCGCCAAGCTCGTCGATGAGAGAGAGGGCGACAATACTCTCCATGAGCACGGCGTCCACCTCGCCGGCCTGCAGCGCGCTCACCGCGTCGTCAAGACGCTCGAAACCGGCGACGTTGTCCGGGCTCATCGCGCCGTTGCTCACCAGATTTTCGGCAATCCACCCGTCCTGCGTCGTCCCGCGCTGCACGCCGACGCGATAAGCGGCGAGATCGGTCGGGCCGTTGAACATCAGGGGCGAGCCTTCGACGATGAGGATAGCGTCGCGCGCACTGTAATAAGGGTCGGTGAAGTCCACCGTCGCGTCCCGCTCCTCGCTGTAGTTGAAGGCAGAAATCGCCAGATCGACCTCGCCTGCGGCGACGGCGTCGATGAGGCTGTCGAACGGGCGATCCTGGATCTCCACGTCCAGCTTCAGCCGGCGGCCGATTTCGCGGATGAGGGCGATGTCGAAGCCGGTGAAATTGCCGGCGCTATCCAGCGATTCAAAAGGCGCGTAGTCGGCTGAGGTGCCCACGACCATCTTGCCCGCCTGGCGCATCCGCCCGTAATGGCTGTCCGGGTCTATCTGCTGGCAGGCCGCCAGCAGAGCCAGGAGAAAGGCGAAAAAGATGAGACCCAAGAGGCGTTTCATGAAATAAAGATCTCCCGCTAAGCAATTGGAATAACTAACCCGATTATGGGGGAGCGAGCGGGAGCTTTCAATCGTCCTCTGGTCCTGACAGGACCAACAGCACATTGACAGGCCGGGCGGCCTAGACGCGCTGGACTTCAACCTCGGTGCCGGGGATGCGCAGGCGCTGCTCCAGCCACTGCAGCCCGAGCATGAGCAGGGCGACGAGGGCAATGTAGATGATGGCTACCGCCAGGTAAGAGGTGATCGGATCGTAGGTCCGCGCGGCGATAATCTTCCCCTGACCCATCAGATCGGGCACGGCGATGAGGAAGGCGACAGCGGAAGTCTTCATCAGGGCGACCGGCTCGTTAGACCAGGCGGGAATAACCAGGCGCAGCGCCTGGGGCAGGATGATGTAGCGGATCGCCTTGAGGCGGCTCATGCCGATAGCCCGCGCCGCGCGCATCTGCCCGCTGCCGATAGACTGGATGGCGCCGCGGAAATATTCGGCCTGGTAGGCGCCGCTGTTCAGCCCCATGGCGATGTAGGCCGCCGCCAGCCGCGAGAGCGTAATGCCCAGGTCGGGCAGGCCAAAGTAGACGATGAACAGTTGGACGAGGACAGGTGTGCCGCGAAAAAGCTCGGTGTAGAGGACGGCGATCCAGCGCACCCAGGGCCCCCCGTAGACGCGAATCAGCGCGGTGGGCAGGCCGACGAGGAATCCCAACAGGAGCCCGACCGCCGTGATCTGCACGGTGATCACTGTGCCCGTCCATAGCTGGCCGGAGAAGCGCGCGAAAAGCTCGACCAGCTCACTCATGGTCGCCGTACAGCTCCGTGATCTTGCCCAGGAACTCGCGCGTGCGCGGGATCTGCGCGGCGGCGAACATCTGCTGCGGCGGCCCTTCTTCGACGACGACTCCCCCTTCCATGAAGATGATCTTATCGGCCACTTCACGGGCAAAGCCCATCTCGTGGGTCACGCAGACCATCGTCATGCCCTCGTTGGAAAGCCGCTCCATCGTCGCCAGCACCTCGCCGATCAGCTCCGGGTCGAGGGCCGAGGTTGGCTCGTCGAAGAGCATGACGCGGGGGTCCATCGCCAGCGCCCGGGCGATGGCGACGCGCTGCTTCTGCCCGCCGGAAAGCTGGCCCGGATATTTGTCGGCGTGCTCTTCCAGCCCCACGTAGTCCAGCTCCCGCAGCGCCTTTTCGGTGGCCGCTTCCTTGTCCATGCCCAGCACTTTGGTCAGCCCAATGGCCACGTTGTCCAGGGCGCTGAGGTGGTTGAAGAGCAGAAAGTCCTGGAAAACCATGCCAATGTGCGTGCGCACGCGGTCTTCGTTGACGCCCGGCGCGGTAATCTCCTCGCCGTCAAACCAGATGCTGCCGCCGTCGGGCTTCGTCAGCAGGTTCATACAGCGCAGCAGCGTGCTCTTGCCCGTGCCGCTGGGACCGATCAGCACGACCGTATCCCCTTCCAATATATCCAGGGAGATGTCTCTGAGGACCGTCTTGTCGCCGTAGATTTTGCGCAGGTTCTGCACGCGGATCAGCGTTTCAGCCATAGGCGATTCTTCCTCAGCCCCCCACTTCTCCGGGGATGGCGGTCTTGTTCTCCACGAAGTCGAGCAGGCGACCGGCGACAAACGTCATCGCAAAATAGAGCAGGGCCGCCGCGCCAAAGGCGATGAACGGCTCGCGGGTGTTAGCGCTGACAAACTGGGCGCGGCGCAGGATCTCCGGCACGCCGAGGGCATAGACGAGGGAGGAGTCCTTGATCACGGTCGCGGCCTCGTTCGACCACGGCGGAATAGCCAGGCGCAGCGCCTGCGGCAAAATGATATAGCGGATGGCCTTGCTGCGGTTCATGCCGATGGCACGCGCGGCGGTCATCTGCCCACTGCTGACCGAGCCAAAGGCGCCCCGGAAGATCTCGAGCTGGTAGGCGCTGCTGATAATGCCCAGGGAGAGGGCGCCGGCCCACAGCGGCGAGAGGTTCACGGCGCCGGCGACGACGAAGTAGAGGAGGAAGAGCAGCACGACAGGCGGCACCCCGCGCAGCACCGCGCTGTAGAAGCCCACCAGCGGGGCGATGAAGCGCCCGCCATAGACGCGCAAGATGGCCAGCAGTACGCCGAGCACAAAGCCCAGCGGCAGCGCGATCGCAATGACCTCCAGGGCGACGAGCAGGCCCTGGGCAACGTAGAGAAAGGTATTGAGCATATTTGCGGAGGGGGGCAGCGCCGCGCTGCCCCCTTCCTACCTGACCATCACTACTGCATATGTTCGACGATGAGATCTTCGATGAAGCCTTCTTCCTGTAGCTCGGCGATGACCTCGTTGAGCGCTTCCTGCAGCTCGGCGTCCCCCTCGGGGATGACGATGTTCACCGGGCCGCTGGAGACTTCCCCTTCGTAGACGATCTTCAGGCCGCCCATATCCTCCGCCAGCGTGCGGGCGACGACGCTTTCCATGAGGATGGCGTCAATCCGCCCCGCCTTCAGGTCCAGAGCCGCCTGGTCGATGCGTTCGTAGCGGAAGAGATTCGCCTCGTCCATCAGCCCCGCATCGACGAGGTTCTCCGTCACCCAGCCGTCCTGAGTCGTGCCGGTCTGGGTGCCCACGACATAGTCGGCCAGCTGCTCCGGCGCGTCGATAGTCCCGGCAAACTCCTCGGCGACGAGGATGGCGTCCTCGGCGAAGTAGTAAGGCTCGGTGAAGTCCACGCTCTGGTCGCGTTCTTCGTCATAGTTGAACGCGGAGATAGAGAGGTCGATCTTACCTTCCTGCACTGCTGCCAGAAGGCTGTCGAAGGGCATGTCCTGGATTTCCACTTCCAGGTCCATGCGCCGGCCGATTTCCTGGATGAGGTCCATATCGAAACCGGCAAATTCACCGTTTTCGTTGACATACTCGAAGGGCGGGTAGTCGGCTGACGTACCTACCACCATCTTGCCGGCACCCTGGATTTCGGCCAGATGGCTATCGTCGCCGCCCTGCTGGCATGCCGCCAGCACGAGAACGAGCAGAAGGACAATCAGGGTGAGCATTGTGCGTTTCATAGTCTTCTTCCCCTTTATGATTGTGAATGGCGGCACAGCCTTTAATCAGATTATAACTGGAAAAAAAGCGCGCTGCACGAACCGGAAAGTTATGGTCGTACCGGCCCGTCGATGATGGTTCCCCGACAACATCTGTAGCGCGCCGCGCGAAAGTGGTAGAATGGCGCGACCAAAGAGGAGTGGAAGGGAATATGGATGGTTTGTTGAATGGCTGACGGGGTCGAGGCAGAAGCAATGCAACAGCAGCAGGCAAAAGCCCGGACGCGCCTGCAGGTCGCTCTCGCTCTCTGGTCGCGTATTGCCTGGGGCAAAGTCCTGCTGTTTCTCATCAGTCTCTTTCTATTCATCCTCGCCATCACGCTAATGAAGGAGGCCTCGGGCGAGCTGGCGCCGCTGGTTCGCGACCGCTTCCGCGTGAACAACATGGCCAACGCGCTGGGCTTCGGCTGGCTCTTCGCCTACGTGATCATGAGCGGCTCGCCGGTGGCTGCCGTCGCCCTGACCTTCTTCGACGCCCAGGTGATCGACCAGCTGGGCGCCTTTGCCATGATTACCGGCAGCCGGCTGGGGGCCAGCTTCATCGTCATCTTCATCGGCTTCATCTACGTCTTGCGCGGGCGCGACCGCGCCGCCAGCCTAGGCATGGGGCTCCTTTCCCTGCTCGTCACGGCGACGACGGTACTGGCTGCTTTTGGCGTCGGCATTCTCTTCCTGAACAACGGCCTGCTCGACGGATTTGAGCTACAGGCCGGTGGCATCCTCAACTCCATCACCGATCGCATCTTCGACCCGATCGCGGGCTTCTTCCTCGCCTTTCTGCCGCGCTGGGCGCTGTTCCTCGTGGGGCTGGGCATCATCATCCTCAGCTTCAACCTGTTCGACAAATGTCTGCCCCAGATGGCCCTGAAAGAGAGCCAGATGGGGCGCATGTCGCGGGTTGTCTACCGGCCGCTCGTCATGTTCCTGCTCGGGGCCAGCATCACGATGATCTCGATGTCGGTCAGCGTTTCCCTGAGCATCCTCGTGCCGCTCAGCCAGCGCGGCTTTGTGCGCCGCGAGAACGTCATCCCCTATATTATGGGCGCAAACATTACGACCTTCATCGACACCATGCTGGCTGCCGTGCTGCTGAACAATGCCGACGCGTTCACCATCGTTGCCGCCGGCATGGTCGGCATGACGGTCGTCTCCCTGGTGGTCCTGCTCTTTTTCTTTCGTATCTATCAGCAGGCCATGTTGGGCATGGCCGATTGGGTAACGGCGCGCAAGCGCCATCTCGCCCTGTTCATGATTTCGATTCTGGTCATTCCGGTATTATTGCTTTTGTGGTAAAGGAGGTGGGCCTCATGCGTGTATTAATTGCCACAGCCGGCGCCCCTCATTCCGATATAGCGGTGAAGCTCGGGAGCTGGCTGGCCGAAGCGACCGGCAGCCAGACGACCACCGTGCTGACGGTCATCCGGCGGGAGAGCGAGCGCGCACAGGCGAAAGCGATTCTGGCCCGCGCTGTGGAGATGATGGGTCCGGGAGCGGGCACCATCCGCACGACCATTCGCGTGGGCGGCCCGGCCGAGCAGATCGTCCGGGAGGCCGAGCAAGGGGACTACAATCTGATCGTGCTCGGCGACCGGCTGCATCACGGGCTGGCGGCCCGGCTGCTGGCCCCCACCGCGGAGCGGGTCATCGCGCAAAAACCGTGCCCGGTGCTCATCGCCAGGGAGCCCATCCGTCCGCTGCACAGTCTGCTGGTCTGTGAGAGCGGGCGCGAGCCGACCGTGCTCACGCGCCTGCTGGAACAGCTCATGCCGCTGGTCAAGATCGCCGAGGAGCTGACCGTCCTGCACGTGATGTCCCAGATCGCTGCCGGGCCTGGCGTCGGTAGCTGGGAGCTGCACGCCGACGCCGAGACGCTGATCGAAAAGGAAACGCGCGAAGGACGCCTGCTCGAGCTCAACCTGCTGACGCTGCAGAATCTGAACGTGCGGCCCAGGGCCACGGTGCGCCACGGGCTGGTTGTCAACGAAATCCTTACCGAGGCGCACAGCGGCGATTACGATCTCCTGGTGCTCGGCGCGCACCAGGTCGCCGGCTGGGAACGCTTCCTTCTGGACGACCTGGCGAAACAGATCATTCACCAGGCCCATCGCTCTGTGCTCATCGTCTAGAGGCGGCTTCCCATGAAGCCTCTGCGGTGGTTCCCGCTGCTTCTGTTACTCCCACTCCTGTGGGACAGGGCCGCGCCCGCCCATAGCCAGGCGCCGGCTGGCGAGCCCACCATCCTGCTCGCCGACGAGCAGTTCGCCAGCGGTCCCCTGCGCGACGAGCCGGCGGTGCGCGCCTTTCTGCAGGCGCAGGGCAGCTTTCTGGCCTCCGCGACGCTGGAGCCGGTGAAGGGCATCCCCATGCCGGCCGTCCAGTCGCTCGTCTTCCTGGGCGAGGCCTACAGCGTCAGCCCGGCGCTGCTCCTGACCCTGGCCGATATGGAGATGGGCGTGCTCTCGGCCGGGCAGCCCACGCGCGCTCCGCAGACCCTTGCCGACTGGTTCCGGCAGCGGGCCATGATCCTCTCGCGCTGGTTCTACGACGCCTACTACGGCATTGCCGGCGCTCCCAACCGGCCGTCGCCCGGCGGAGAGAGGGTGCCCCCGGCCGGGAACGCGGCGACCTACGCCCTGCGCAACTACTTTTTCACCCACGTCTATGGCGGCGGCGAGCCGGTTGCCGCTCTGGCAGCGTGGGAGGAGCTGCTGCAGAGGCGGTACGCGGCGACGTTTGGCCCGCCGCTGGGCGGGAAGGCGCGGCTGGCCCCGCCCACGCCGGCCGACTGGCAGGAGCTACCCGCGCTGCGCCTGCCCTGGCCCGGCGGCGAGGTCTGGCACCTGACCGGCGGGCCGCACAACTTTGACGGCAGCAAGCGGCTGCCTCTCTCTGGCGTTGACTTCCAGCCGGCCGAGATTACGGGCTGCAACCCGCCCATCGCCGCGGACGAGTGGGTGGTCGCCAGCGCGCCCGGCCTGACTATCGACTACCAGACACACTGGGTGAAGCTCGATCACGACGGCGACGGCGACGCGGCTACCGGCTGGCAGACGGTCTACGGCCATCTGGCCTACCGGATTCCCGACGGCGCCTGGGTCAGGGTGGGCTGGCGGCTGGGCAGCCCGTCTTGCCTGGGCGGCTATGCCGGCGGCGTCCACGTACATTTCGGCGTCAAGTACGAAAATGTCTGGCAGCCGGTGGAGGCCGTGCGCCTCTCCGGTTGGGCGTTCGAGCGCGGAGAAGAGGCCTACGAAGGCGGCATGGTGCGCGAGGGCGGCGTTACGCGGCAATCCTGCTACCACAGCGAGCAGCCATTAATGGATTGCACCCACGCCGCCGTCGTCTCCGACAATCGCGCCCGAATACGACGGACCGGGTTTGGGCTGGAGTAGCTTTTCGTGTAGTACGGGGATGCTCGACGATGATTTCTGGGATTCGCCTGATTACGTCTGATTCTGCAATCGTCTTCCAATCATTCGGAATCAGGCGAGTCGGGAAAATCATCGCTTTCCTCATCACACAGCTTGCACGCCAGCTCATAGCCGATGAAGCGCTGCCGCCCCTCCGGCGTCAGCACCCAGGGGCGGTTGGAGAGCGGCGGATTATGGCGGACGTGCTGCGTGTGCCCGCAGACGAGGTCGGCGACCCAGTGGCCCTCGTCGTCCTGGTGGAAGCCGGTAATCGCCCGCTTCACCCCTCCAGCGCCTCCACGACCGCCGTGCCGAGATGGTGGGCAATGCGCAGGCCGAGGTCGTTTGCATCCCGGTTGGCCAGAGCGACGGCAACGATCGCGTGTCCGGCGGCGTTGGGCCAGCACAGGGCGGCGGTCGCATAACCCGGCCCCCCGCCGGCATGCCCCAGAAGCGGCCCGTAGGGCGAACCGGCGTCGATCATCACCCCCAGCCCATAGGCTGGTTGGCGGAAGATCGGGTGGTCGAAGGGCAGCACAACCGGCTCGGCCATCGCCGCCCGCAGCTCTGGCGGCAACAGATCGCCCGCCAGCAGCGCGTGGATCAGGCGGGAAACCTCCGGCGCCGTGGAGATGGCGACGCCGTGGGCCACCCAGCCCGGATGGTAGCGACCGCTCACGTCCTGCAGCTCGCCGTCCGGGGCAAAGTAATCGCTGTAGCCCGGCGTCAGCGTGCCGGCATCGGCGAGGCTTTCGGCGACGAAGCTATTCGCCAGCGCCAGCGGGGCAAAGAGCTGCGCCCGCAGCGCCTCGCGCAGCGGCCGGCCTGCGACCTTCTCCAGCAGCAGCTTGAGGATCAGGTAGCCGACGTTAGAATAGCGCCAGTCGGGCGGCTTCGGGTCCGGTTTGGCGGCGACCTGCAGGACGCGCCCGGTTGACCAGGGCCGCTCTGGATGGTCTCGGACCGCTGTATGGTATTCGGGCAGCCCGCCGTAATCCGGCAGGGCGGCCGTGTGGTTGAGCGCCTGCCGCACCGTGACCGGCGCCGGCAGAGAGAGGTCCGGCAGGTAATCCTGGATGGGGCGGTCGAGCGCGATGGTCCCGCGCGCAACGTGCTGCAGGAGCGCCCCCGCGATCAGCGTCTTGGTCACGCTGTACAGATAGAAGCGGGCATCCGCCGGCAGGGGCACGGGGCGCGCCAGGTCCCGGAAGCCTACGCCCGCTTCGACGACAGGCTCGCCGTCGAGCAGGAGGGCCACAGCAGCGCCGGGCGCATCGGCCTCTGCAAGCAGGCCGGCAACGGAAGCAATCAACCTGTCTGCGAATAGGGGATCGGCTAGCTGGATAATCATCAGGCGTAAGTCTACGGGGAAGAAGGGCCTGTGCGCAACCGGCCCTGTCCGGCCTCTCTCCCCGCCGCGAAGGTGATGAATGGCACTACCGGATGCCGGCGGGCAGCGTTACGATGATACCAGGGCAGAATGGTAGTCCGGCGGGGGGAGCAAGGTGCGGCCGATGGAAGCGGAACTGTCGAGCGACGGATACTGGCTGGCGGCCCTCATCTGGGCCGTGGTCGCCGCTGCCCTCGTGCTGCTCCTGCGCTGGCGCGTGCGGCGGGAGGCGCTGGAAGGGGCGCGCTGGGCTGTGCCCGTCGCCGCGGCGCTCTTCTGGGGCGTTCTGGCTGCCGTGCTGGTCCGGGTCTACTGGGAGGCTTACTATCAGCATTTCTACAGCGCCCCGCTGCGGCTCGTCGTCCTGCTCGTGACGCCCTTCTTCTACGCAGCGCTCGGCGCCCTGCTCTGGTGGCTGGCCCGTCGCCTGTCCGGAAATGCGCCGGTCACCTTCTGCCTGCTAGGCGGGCTGGAGGCGCTGGTCGAGCACCTTGTGGCGATCTACCGGCTTGGCATCCTCGAGCGCGTCCCCATGCTGCAGGGCGCCGATCCCCTGGCTGTCCTGGCCTTTTCCGTGCCTGAGTACGTCGTCTACTGGGGGCTGGTGCTTGGGCTGGCGGCTCTGCTGGCCCGCGCTCGCCGGATGCTCGTGGCGAGCCGGCCTACGGCCGGCTGACAGTCAGCTCGGCCAGGCGCAGCCGCTCCCCGGACAGCACGCCGCTCTCCGCCCGCAGCGGCAGCCGCTCCAGCGAGGGCCACGTATAGACGCCCACCGCCAGCACCGCCGTCTCGGGCGCGTAATTGGCCGGCAGCTCAAGGACGTGCTCGTCCACGACGATCTCGCCGGCCTCCCAGCGCGACGTGGGATAAGCGCCCGCGCACGGCGGCTGATCGCTCTGCGCCATCGGAGCGGCCTCCTCCTCACCCGGCGTGTAGAGATGGACGTAGACGGTGTAGTCGGCTGGGGGCGTGCCGCCGGCCTGCCAGAAAAGGCGAACGGTAATAGAGCCGCCAGGACGCACCTCCGCGGGATCGAGGCTGTAGCCGAGGAGCTGCAGGGGCTCAAAGGAAGCACTCGCGGGTTGCATAGAGAAAGCCGCCCCAGCGCCCGCCGGCACGGTGTAGGCGGCAAACAGCG
>JAAYYY010000387.1 GCA_012515125.1 Chloroflexota bacterium | reverse complement strand
TGCGCAAAGCGGTGGGCGCCAAACAGGGTGATATCCTGATGCAGTTCCTGACCGAAGCTGTTACCCTGGGGCTGGCAGGCGGCCTCATCGGCCTGCTGCTGGGCATCGCCGGTATCGTGATTATCGGCAGCCTCTCGGAGAACCTCCGGACGGCGCTGGCCTGGGAGTCGGTGGTGCTGGCAATCGGCTTCTCCGGCGCCGCCGGCCTTTTTTTTGGCCTCTACCCGGCCCGGCGCGCCGCCCGGTTGAATCCCATCGATGCTCTGCGGTATGAGTAGAGACAGGCGGCAAGGCGCGCGATGAACCCCTGGCAGAATTTCCTCATCGCCCTGCGCGGGCTGCAGGCTAACAAGCTGCGTGCTTCGCTGACCATGCTCGGCATCATGATCGGCGTCGCCTCCGTCATCATCCTGCTCAGTATCGGCGACGGCGTCACCCGCTTTGTGGCCGAGCAGTTCATGGGCCTGGGCACCAACCTGGTCTTTGTGCTGCCGCAGGATGACCCCAACCGCAGCGAGTCGAGCCTGACCGTGCGTGACGCGGAGATGCTGGGCGACGCGGCGATTCTGCCACGCGCCTCGGCCGTCGCACCGGTGGTCATGAACAGCGACGAGCTGCAGTATGAGGGCACCGTCTACGGGACGATGGTGACGGCCACCGGGCCGGAGTATGGGCCGATGCGTGGCTACGAGATAGAACGCGGGCGTTTCTTCGACGAGACCGATTATGTTGGCCGTTCGCGCGTCGTCGTGCTCGGCCAGGATACGGTCGATAGCCTCTTCCCCGCCGACGTCGATCCGCTGGAGACGACGATCAAGATACGGGGCATCAATTTCCAGGTCGTGGGCATTCTGGCGGAAAAAGGGGGCGGCGCTTTCGGCAGCCAGGACGATCTCGCCCTTGTGCCTCTGACGACGGCTCTGGAACGCCTCTACAACCGCCGCAGCACCACCACCGGGCAGACGCTGGTCGATATGATCCTCGTAGGGGCAGTCAGCAGTGACGACGTGCAGGATGTGCTCATCGATGCGTCCAACGCCCTGCGCCAATCGCACGGCATCACCTTCCGCGACGAGGACGATTTTCTGGTGCTGACCCAGCAGGACTTCCTCAACGCTTTCGGTGCGGTCACCGGCGTGCTCACCCTCTTCCTCGGCGCGATTGCCAGCATCTCGCTGCTCGTCGGGGGCATCGGCATCATGAACATCATGCTGGTCAGCGTCACCGAGCGCACGCGGGAGATCGGGCTGCGCAAGGCGGTCGGGGCGCGCAAGCGGGACATTCTGGGGCAGTTCCTCACCGAAGCGGTCGTGCTTTCGGTGTTGGGCGGGCTGCTTGGCATCCTGCTTGGCTGGATTGGTGCGTTCGCCGTGCGCGTTGCTGTGCCCCAGCTCGACGCGTCGCTGACCGCCGGCTCGGTCCTGCTTGCCGTCGGCTTCTCCATCGCCGTCGGCCTCTTCTTTGGCATCTACCCGGCCTCGCGGGCAGCGGCGCTGCACCCCATCGAAGCGCTGCGCTTCGAGTAAGCTTCTCTCAGGCTGTCGTCGCGACGAACGGCTGCCGATCGTCGTGGCAGAGTAGCTGGATGGCGTTGCGACCCGACAGGGCGACGACGGGCACGCTGCCGCCCGGCTCGACCCATTGGCCGGCCATGTAGAAGTTCTGCAGCGCGCGCAGCTTCTTGGGCAGGCCGGCGATCATCTTGACCATCGTTCTATCCGTGAGCAGCCAGCCGCAGGTGGAGCCCAGCCAGTTGCCCGTATAGCGCTCGTAACTGAGCGGCGTGACCACGTCGCTGACCTCGATCTGGTTGCGAATGCCCGGGTAGATACGCTCGAGATGCTCGGTGACCTGGTCGCAGACCTGGCGCTGTTCGGTGTCGTAAAGACGCCGCCCATAGATGCGCTGCCAGTAATCGTAGGTGCTTTCCAACATCACCTCGACCACGGCTTTGCCTTCCGGGGCCAGCGACGGGTCGAAGGCATAATGTTTGACGCCGAGCGCCGTTCTCTCCAGGCCGCCGATTAGCTCCGGTTTTTCGAGCAGATAGGTGGCCCAATGCGGCTCGGCGCTCATGTCGCGGGCCACACCCCACGAAACCTGAACCTGCGAATGGAGCGGAAGGCTGCCATTGTATAGCCGCTTGAGCCCTGGGCCTAGATACTCCTCGCCCAACATGCTGAACAAAGTATCCCGCCCATCGGCCGCGGAGATTACGGCGTCGGCCATGTGGATGCTGTCGTCGTACAGGCGCAGCCCCACCGCCTTATTGCCTTCGACCAGGATACGCTCGACGTCGGCCTTGTAGTGAATCTTGCCGCCCAACGCCTCGTAGCGACGGGCAATGGCACCGGCGAATGCCAGCGAGCCCCCGGCCGGGAAGGCGGCGTTGCGGTTAGCCAGGTAGGCCAGCAGGAACATGCCGACCATCAGCGGGATGTTTTCCCAGCCGAAGACGAGCTTCCAGCCGGCCCGCAGAAGCGGATCGTGAAAACGATTGGCGAAACGGGCGGCGGAGAGCCGGCCCCAGCGCGCCATCGCGCCCGTGTACGGCAGCACGGCGCCCAGGAAATGCGCCCAGTCGGCCGGCGTCATGATCCGGCGCGGTTTGCTCTGGAGCACTGACATGTCGAATCGCTGAAACTGGCGCACCCCGGCGGCGAAGGCGCTGCTCAGCGGAGCGTCGGCCGGGGAGAGTTCGTGCAGGTGCGCTTCCAGGCGATCGGGATCGCAATAGGCGACAAAGGTACGCCCGTCGCCGTCGATCACGCGCATCAGCTCGTCGTGGTCAATCATCTCCCGGCTCTGCACGGCGCCCAGCTCCTGCCACATCTGGTTGAAGGGCTGCCCCTCGCCGGAGCCGAACAGATAGTGAATGCAGCCGTCGATGACGTAGCCCTTGCGCTCCCAGGCCGTGCAGAGACCGCCGGGGATGTCGTGCAGCTCAAATATCTCGCTATCGTATCCGTTCATCTGGGCGTAGCACCCGGCGGACAGGCCGGCGATACCCGCACCGATAATGACCACTTTCCTGGGCATATTCGACCCCTTTCCGGTATAGTCAGCCTGGCTATTGTAACATGACTGCCGGCCGGCCAAACTGGCCAGATGACCAGCCCGATGCCGGAAAAACGATCCTATGCACGTCGCCCTGAACGCCTATTTCTGGAACCGGCCGGACACCGGCAGCGGCCAATATCTGCGCCAGCTTGTCTACCATCTGAACCGGCTGGTCTCCGATCTCGACATCACCCTGATTTATCCGCACGCGGATGCGCCCGCCGACGTTCCGCCCAGCGTGCACGTTCAGCAGGTCGCCACCCGGCCCGGCGAATTAGGTAAGGTCTGGTTCGAGCAGATCGGCTTTCCGCGGGCAGCCGCGGAGGGCCGCGCCGACATCGCCCACGTGCCATATTGGGGGCCGCCGCTGCAATCGCCGCTGCCGCTCGTGGTGACGGTGCACGACCTGATTACGATGCGCCAGCGCGAGTACCGGCGCGGCCTGCGCGCCCGCCTCTACAACGCCCTGGTCGCCACGGCAGCGCGGGGCGCCAGCCACGTGATTACCGATTCCGCTTTCAGCCGCCAGGAGATCGTCGAACACCTGCAGATCCCGCAGGAGCAGGTGACAGCCATCCCCCTGGCGACCGCGCCGCAGTACCGTGCCCAGAGCGAGCTGCTGCTCGATATGGCCGTGCGCCGCAAATACGACCTGCCGGAGTTTTACGTGCTCTACCTGGGCGGCTACACCCTGCACAAGAACGTGCCCACGCTGCTGCACGCCTACACCTACGTGGCCCAGGCGATGGGCGAGGATTACCCGCTGGTGCTCGCCGGCCGGAAGCCCGAGCCGGGCGCCAGCACGCCGGACTATGACGATTACGTGAGCCGGCTGCAGCTCGGCGACTCCGTGCGCTGGATTGGCTACGTTGACGAGGAAGATAAGCCGGCCCTCTATCGCGGCGCGCTCTGTTTCGCTTTTCCCAGCCGGTACGAAGGCTTCGGCCTGCCGCCGCTGGAGGCGATGGCCTGCGGCGTGCCGGTGGTCACGACCGATGCCAGCTCGCTGCCCGAGGTCGTCGGCGACGCCGCGTTCGCCGTCTCGCCAGACGATGCCCGCCAGATGGCCGGGGCGATTATCAGCATTCTCATCGACGAGCCGCTGGCCGACGAGCTGAGACAAAAAGGCCTGCAGCGGGCAGCGCAGTTTAGCTGGGAGGAGACGGCCACGCAGACCCTGCTCGTCTATGACCGGCTGCTGAGCGACCGTGCGGCGCGAGAAGGAGGTTGACATGGAGCGAATCGCCGTCGTGACAGGAGCTAACCGGGGAATCGGGCGGCAGACCGCCGAAGACCTCGCCGCGCTCGGCTTTCACGTCCTGCTCACGGCGCGGGACGAAGCGCGGGGCCGGGAAGCTGCTGCCGCGATGCAGGAGAAAGGGCTGCCGGTTGCTTTTCACCAGCTCGACGTGACCGACGCCGCGAGCATCCGGCGGCTGGTAAAGAACGTGGCCGATGTCTATGGCCGGGCCGACGTGCTGATCAACAACGCTGCCGTCAATCTGGACAAAGGCGTCTCGCCACTGGAGCTCGATCTGGCGACCCTGCGACAGACGATAGAGACGAATGTGTACGGCCCGTTCCAGCTCTGCCAGGCGCTGGTGCCCTTGATGCAGCGCAACGGCTACGGGCGCATCGTCAACGTCTCCAGCCAGGCGGGGCGGCTGAGCAACCCGCAGCCCGACGGCCTTGCCTACCGCACCTCGAAAGCGGCGCTGAATATGATCACGCGTGTGCTGGCCCGGCGGCTGGAGGGAAGCAACATACTCGTCAACGCCGTACATCCGGGATGGGTGCGCACGGATATGGGCGGGCATCATGCGCCGCTGTCCCTGGCCGAGAGTACGGATACGATTATCTGGCTGGCAACGCTGCCTGAAGACGGGCCGACCGGCAGCTTCTTCTACCGCCGGGAGCCGATGGCGTGGTAAGGGCTGACTCAGGCTCAGACGGCCGGCGCCAGCGTGCGCGCCAGATTGGCCGGCCGGAAAGCGTTCTGCATCGCAATCGTCGCGGCGCCGATGGCAACGGCGTCAGGGCCCAGGCGGCTGACAACGATTTCGCTCTCGGCGATGGCCTTGGGCATGGCGTGCTGGCGCACAGAGGCATAGACGGCGCCCAGGAGCAGGCGCTCGGCGGCGACAAGATCGCCCCCCAGGACGATTAGCTCTGGATTCAGCAGATTGATCAGGTTGGCCAGCGCCGTTCCCAGGTAGGCGCCGGCCCGCTCGACGACCTGGGTGCAGATGGGATCGCCGGCCTGCGCGGCTGCGGCAATCTCCTCTACGGTCAGCTCGCCCTGCCCGTGTGGCAGGTCTCGTTCGCTGCGGCGCCGTTGCACTTCGGCGACGAGGGCCTGGGCGCCAACATAGCTCTCGATGCAGCCCCGGTTCCCGCAGCGGCACGGCGGGCCATCGACGTCGATAGTCGTATGGCCGATCTCCCCGGCAGTTCCACCCGAACCCCGATAGATCTCGTCGCCGAGAATAAGACCGCTTCCGACGCCGACGCCCAGCTTGACGTAGGCCAGATTCCTGTACAGCTGGCCCTGGCCCCACCACTTCTCGGCGATGGCCCCGGCGTTGGCGTCGTTGTCGATGAAGAGAGGCAGGGACAGCTCCGCCTGCAGCGCCGCAGACAGATCGTACCCTTCCCAGGCCGGCAAAACCAGACCGGAAGCGCGGTCGAGCTGCTCCCCTTCCAGCGGCGCCGGGATCGTAATCCCCAGGCCCAGAATCGAGCCGAAAGGCTGTCCGGCCTCGGCCGTCGTTTCTGCGATCAGGGCGAGCACCCTGCCCGTCGTCCCCACGGGATCGTGCGCCACGTCGAACCGTTCGAAGCGCCGGGCGAGGACAGAGCCGGCGAGGTTCATCAGCACCACGGTCAGATGCGTGGCGCCAAGATCAACACCCAGTAGCGTGCGCGAGGCGTAGTTGAACTCGACCAGGACGGGCGGCCGCCCGCCGCTTGACTCCCCTGTCCCAGACTCACGGACAAAGCCGCTTTCCAAAAGGATATTGACCAGCCCGGAGACGGTGGTCGCGCTGAGCCCTGTCTGGCGAACGATGGCGACTCTGGAAATGGAGCCGGCTTCGTGGATCAGGGTCAGAACACGGCTGAGGTTGGTCTCCCGGATATGGTGAAGGCCGGATGGCGATGATCGATCCATAGAGCGGTAGCGATGGTGGCAGTGTGTCACTCTTCCCGTAAGCGCTACTTCCAGATTATCGCCGGCCGGCTTACTTTGTCAAGAAACAGAAGAAAGTGCCACCCGGATGGCGTTGATAGGTGCGGGGTGGGCTGTTTTGTTGGCGCTGCCAGCCATGTTACAATGCCCTGCCTACAGATATAGACCGGCGCTGTTCTCAGACAAAGGAGTAGACATGGGAGTAAAACCTGACAACTGGATCCGGCGGATGGCCCTGGAAAAGGGCATGATCGAGCCTTTTATGGACGGCCAGGTGCGCGAAAACGTCATCAGTTATGGCCTTTCCTCCTACGGGTACGATATTCGCGTCACCGACGAGTTCAAGATCTTCACCAACGTCCATTCGGCCATCGTCGATCCTAAGAACTTCAACCCCGACTCCTTCGTCGATTACAAAGGCGACGTCTGCGTGATTCCGCCCAACAGCTTTGTGCTCGCGCGTACCGTCGAATACTTCCGCATTCCGAGGGACATCCTGACCCTCTGCGTGGGCAAGAGCACCTACGCTCGCTGTGGGCTCATCGTCAACGTGACTCCTTTCGAGCCCGAATGGGAGGGCTTCGTCACCCTGGAAATCAGCAACACGACGCCTCTGCCCGCGCGCATCTATGCCTATGAAGGTATCGCCCAGGTCATCTTTCTCTCCGCCGACGGGCTGTGCGACACTTCCTATGCCGACCGCAATGGGAAGTACCAGAAACAGCAAGGCATCGCCATGCCGCGCATCTAGGCTCGTCTGATGACCCTGCTGCCATTCAGCCCGTTTCTGGCCCCCGAGGATCCTTACCAGGAGGCAGCATCGCGCCTGCAGGGCGAGCTTCGCGGCCTGTTCGAAGTTCAGGACGTGCATCTGCGCCGCTCGCGCGAGACACCGATCATCTTTTCGGGCCGTTACCTTGCGCCAGAGCGGGAGGACGGCTACGACGAGATCCGGCGCCGCTTCCAGCCATACGGCTTCACCCCCCTGCTCCGCCACGACGGCGGCTACGATCAGGTGCTGGTCCTGCCGGGCGTCATTCCTCAGGGCCGGACGGGCAGCCCGCTGATCAACGTATTGCTGCTGATCGCCACGGTGCTGACCACGCTGGCGGCGGGCGCCGATCTGGCCGGCCGGGGCAGGCTATTCGAGGCGCTGCTGTCTGGCGACGCCGGGCGGGCAGGCAGCCTCGCTCTCAGCGGCGCGCCCTTCGCTCTGACGCTGCTGTCCATCCTGGGCGTTCACGAGTTCGGCCATTATGCCGCCGCACGCTGGCACGGCGTTACCGCCACATTGCCCTACTTCATCCCCATGCCGGTAGGCGGCCTGGGCACGCTGGGGGCCTTCATCAGCGTGCGCTCGCCGATGAAGAACCGGACCGTACTCTTCGACATTGGTCTGGCAGGGCCGCTCGCCGGCTTTTTTGTTGCCCTGCCGCTGCTCGTCGTGGGAATTCTGCTCTCCGAGCCGGTACCTGGCTTCACGCCCGGCTTCACCCAGCGTGCGCTCGGCAGCTCTATTCTGGTCACGCTCGCCGACAGCCTCTTCAGCCGGGCGGAAGCGGGGCAGACGCTGGCGCTGCATCCTGTCTACTTCGCGGCGTGGATCGGGCTGCTGATTACGGGCATCAACCTGCTGCCGGTGGGGCAGCTCGACGGCGGGCACGTGGCCTATGCCCTATTTGGGCGGGCGGCTCACTACGTAGCGCGGGGCGCCTTCCTGCTGCTTATCGTCGCCGGATTCGCTCTCAGCATGACCTGGCTGGTATGGGGCTTCTTCGTTCTCTTTGGCGGACTGCACCACCCGCCGCCGCTCAACGACATCTCGCGGCTCGACGGCGGCCGCTGGCTGCTGGGCCTGGCCACAATCGGCCTCTTCTTTTTGCTCATCATTCCGGTGCCCTTTGCCTGACCCTATCGCAGGATTTGGAGTGACGGCCGGCTAATAGCAGGTTAGAATGGTGGTGTCGGCCTTAGCGAAAGGGTATAATCGGGTTTCTGTGGGCGCTTAGCTCAGTTGGTTAGAGCGCTTCGTTTACACCGAAGAGGTCGGGGGTTCGAGTCCCTCAGCGCCCACTTTCCCCCTTTTTCGTGTTGCGACCCTGCTGTAGTTTGTTATAATCCCGTCGTCAGAATTGTGACAAAAAGCACACAAAATTCGTGACAAATGTCAGGAATCTATTCCTGCGCTTTTTTCGTCCAGTAACAATCATCTGAGCAGGAGAAAAGAGAATGGCAGAAGCAGCAGTCGCCGAGGGAGGAATGACGCGCCGGGAGTTTCTTTACTACATCTGGGGTGCGTCAATGGCCCTCTTCACCGCTGAAGCCGCCGGCCTCCTCATCTATTTTGCCATCCCCCGGTTCCGCGAAGGCCAGTTCGGCGGCGCCTTTCCCGTTCCGGTCGATCTGCTTCCCGGTGTTAATGCCCCACCGACCAACTTCCCCGACGGCCGCTTCTGGCTCGTCAATCTCGACACCTCTTCTGGCGAGGGCAGCGAGCGCATGAGCCCGGCAAGCGACGAGTCTGAGCCGATCGTCGGCGTGCTTGCCATCTACAAGGTCTGCACGCATCTCGGCTGTATCTACGACTGGAACGGGGCCAACGAGCGCTTCGAATGTCCCTGTCATGGCTCGAAGTACCGGCTGGACGGGCGGCGCATCGAAGATCCGGCGCCGCGCAGCCTGGACCGATTCCGGGTCGAGGCGCTGGATGCGAACCAGGAAGTGCTGGCGACGGCCGATACGGCCGTCATTGCCGACACGACGACATACGCACCGCTGGTTCTACCCGATGGAACAGCCACCATCCGTGTGGATACGGGCGGCCGGCTCGATGGTCCTTCGCAGCCGCTGCTCTGCGAGCTGCGCGATAGCTGCCCATAAGATGTATCAACCCCTCTAACCGTGAGGAAAAACGATGGCTACTTTTGTTGATCAAGTTAGAGAGCTGGGGCTAAAGCAGGCGACTATCGCCAAGGTTGACGAGGCAGTCGAGCGGCTCACCGCGGGGTTGAACGTTAACGACATCCGCGACATGCTTCGCGGCGAAGAACCGCGCCGCCCGAACCCGCGCCTGCGCCCCCACGCCGATGGCTTCTGGCTCCACATTCGTCCCAGTTTTTATCACACGGAAGTCACCCATATCTATCCCAGCTTCCGCCTGGGCTGGCTGTCCACGTTCATGTTTGTCTGGGAGACGATCACGGGCATCTTCCTGATGGTCTTCTACACCCCATCCCCGGACGTGGCCTATGCCGACATCTGGAACATCCTGGGCAACGTGCCGCTGGGCCAGCTCATGCGCAACCTGCATCGCTTTGGCGCGGAGGTGATGGTCGTCGTCGTCGCCCTGCATATGCTGCGCACCTTTATTACGGGCAGCTATAAGCAGCCGCGCCAGTTCACCTGGGTCACCGGCATGGTCTTGCTGGTGCTCACGCTGATCCTCAGCTTTAGCGGCTATCTGCTGCCCTGGGACCAGCTGGCCTACTGGGCGGTGACGGTGGCGGTGAGCGCCGCCGAAGCGACCCCTGGGCCGCCGGCGCTCGGCGAGAACATCAACCTGTTGCTGCGCGGCGCCCCGGTCATTGGCGCGGGCGGCCTGCTGCGCTTCTACCTGCTGCACGTCTTGCTGTTGCCCCTGCTGCTGGCAATCTTCTTCTTTGTGCATTACTACAAGGTCGTCATCCACGGCCACTCGCTGCCGCCGGGCCGCGAGGCCATTGGCGAGGACACGGCCAAGCGTGTGCCGCGCGACGAGCGCACCTACTTCCTGCCCGACATTGCCACCAGCGAGCTAATGTGGTCGGCGCTCACCATCCTTTTCCTTGTGGCCGGCGCCATCTGGTTCTACAACGCGCCGCTGGAGCGCCACGCCAACCCACTGGTGACGCCGCTGCACGTGGTGGCGCCGTGGTATCTGGCCTGGTCGCAGGGCTGGCTGAAGCTGGCCGACAAGGTGTTCATCGCCTTTATCTTCATCCCCGGCCTGGCGACGGCCTTCTTCCTGATGCCCTACTTCGAGGTGGGCAAGAGCCGGCGCTATGCCGACCGTCGCCTGGGCATCAGCGTCTCCATGCTGTTTATCGCCCTGATGTGGATTAGCAACTGGATGGGCTCGCCGGAATATCTGGTGCAGAGCTCGCCCGACCAGGAGGTGGCTCAGGAGCTGTTGCCGCAAGAAGGGCACAGCGCCCTGAAAGAGGTGCCATACGACTTCCTGGAGCCGGGCACCTACACGCCCTTCGACGCCGAAGATGCGCCAAACCCGTACCTGGCGGCGGCTCTGGAGGAGTTCGAGCGCGCCATGCAGCAGCGCAGCTGCAGCCTGAGCGACGATGGCCCCTACGAACCATGCCAAGTCATGGATCAGGGCGATACCGTACGTTATGGCAACCGCTTCACCAACGACGCGATGCCCGACCCGGAGGCCCAGCTCATCATCGACGATTACCAGGACAACATGCGCCGGCTGACGCTGGTCTTTTCCGCGCCGGACCCGCAGAACCCTGGCAATGAGCTGTATGCCTATACCCGGACAGGCTACCGCCACGAGATGTCCAACTACGAAGAGGAGACACGCCTGCTCCAGTAAGGGCGTTGCCAAGGAAGAACCAGTATGCAGACAAAAATCATCATCGGAACCATCGCCTTTATGCTGACGATGATCATCCTTGGCTTCATCGCGCTCAACGAGCCGGCGCGGTTGGAGGCCTTCTCGGCGGCCTACGAAGGGCGGTCTATCGAGAACGGCGCGGAGATCTTCGTCAATAACTGTGCAACGTGCCACGGTATCGACGGCACGGCTACCCAGTGTTTTGATGCCACGGGAGCCGAGACCGGCTGTGTTGGCCTCCCGCTGAACAATGCCGACCTGCTCTGTGGGAACAGGCCGCCACGGCTGGACGCGATGGGCTGGGCGGGAACCAAGTCAGACTTCATCGAAGGCACCATCGCCGCCGGGCGGCCGTGGGCCGGCATGCCGACGTGGGGCCAGCAGTTCGGCGGGCCACTGCAGAATAACGAGCTGCGCGACGTTGCCCTGTTTGTCCAGAACTGGGAGAGCGAAACCCTGTGCGGCGGCGAAGAGGTGGAAGGGCCGGTGTGGCCTACCCGCGTCAGCGATCTCCCTGCGGGCAACCCGGAAAACGGCGCCAACATCTATCAGGTACCGTTGGGCTGCAACGCCTGCCACGGTCTCGTCGAAGACGAGAGCACGGCAAACGGCCCTGGGCCGTGGCTGGGCGCCCTCGCCGCGGAAGCGGCCGACCGCAAGGAAGGCTACACCGACGCCGACTACATCTACGAGTCGATCCTGCTGCCGAACGCCCACATTGCGCCAGAGTGTCTTATCGGCGGCAACCCGAGCGACTGTCCGGAGCCGAGCACGATGCTCAGTAACTTCGGCCAGCGCATGACCGAACAGGACATGGCCGACATCATCGCCTACATCCTGGGCGTCACCGAGTTCGAGAGCAACGTAGACGTGGTCTACCCGGAAGGCTCCGTAGCGCCTCCGGCGGAAGAGTAGCCCTCCGGCAGGTAGAGCACCAACAAAAAGGCCCGGCGGTTATCTGCCGGGCCTTTTTTGTTGGGCGCGTCGCACCCTCGCCAGTCTGGCGATCCTATCGTTTCAAGGCGGTGCCGCACGCGCGGCAGAAGCGATCGTCTGGTTGTGCTTCGGCGCCACAGTTGTGGCAGAAGCGCGCACCACCGGCCGGCGGCGCGGCGCGGCGGGAAGAGACCGGCGTCGAGGGGCGACGAACGGCCGGTTTGCGGGGCGGACGGGCAGACACGGAACGCTGGCCCCATATGGTCCAGACCAGCGCCAGCACGATGAGCAGCACGCCGGCGCCGCCCAGGAAGAGGGGCCAGTTCATAGTCCGGCCCGCCGGCGTGTCTGCCGGGGCGTCTGGCGTGGGAACAGGCGCCGCAGCAGCCGGGGCGGTGAGCTGCTCGCTGCTCAGCGTATAGCTGACGCCGACCGAAAACGGCTCGCCGGCCGGCAGCGGCTGCACGACAAAATCGTGGTACTGTAGCCCGTCGTTGGCCGAGCCGACGACGTCTGCCTCCGGGTCGGTGGTCATGGTCGTAGCTGCGCGCGGTTGCTGGATGCTGACGTTGAGATCGTCCACAGTTAACTCTGACTGCCAGCTAAAGGTGAAGCTGCGGGCCAGCCCATCGGCCTCGTAGGGTGCGTAATATTCGACCCGGAACCGTTGGTCAGCGGTGGAAAGCTGGAGCTGCCCGGCATCCAGAGAATAGTCCGTCTCGAACATCTGATTGTCACTGGTGACGGAGGCCACAGCATGAATCGTCGCTCCCTCGGGGACGGGGATCGTCACCATGGCGGGCAGGCTGGTGGCGGCCGGCAGCCGGCCGGTCAACAGGATAAGCACCGCGGCGCGGTCGTAGTCAGGCCAGATATCGACGACGAGCTGCTCCAGTCTCTCGACCTCCTCCTGGGCCTGCACGGGCCCGGCAAGCCCCAGACTGAGCAGCAGCAACAGGACAATGGCTCTTTTCACGCTTTCTCCTCTTCTTTTCCGCTCAGCGCCCGCGCAGGCGAATCCGTCCCTCGCGGCAGTACGGGCATTCCAGGTCTGTATAATCGCGCCCGCAGGTGCGGCAGGTGCGCACTTCGACCTCCTCGTCGTCTTGGAGCGATCCGAGCACCAGGACCAGCTCTTCCCCTTCGTGGGCGGCAAGCCAGGCCGCCAGCGGGTGTTTGTCCAGGTACCAGTCGCCATTCTCGTTCTGGTGCAGATGGCCACGGAGAACGTCGAGGTCCATTTCGTAGGCTGCCGTTGCCAGTTTTAGAACAACCGCCCGTCGGTTTTGTGGCATCAGCTTCTGTCCTTTCCTGCGGCTCACGGTATTCACAGGCCAATAGAGCCGCATTATTATAGCAGATAGCAGCAGCCTTTCCGCGCGTGCTGACCCTTGCCGTTCCCAGGACCAGGCCGGATAGAGGGCGCGCAGGTGGTAAAAGTCAGGTAGTTGGGGCACAATGAAGGTGCAGCAAGGAGGCGAACAATATGGACGGAAGCGAGAAACTGGCCCGTGATCTGGTGGTATTGGAAGCGATGGCTGCCGAAATGGACGAGTACCTGCGCCGCGACGTGTTGTTCTGGCCTCTACGCGGCTCTGATCTCCCCCGGCTCACGCTCGGCGGCTACCTGATGCGCCAGCACCGCCTGCTGCAGCTGCGCGATCTGCTGAGCATGGCCGAGCAGGAGCGGCTGCACGCGGCAATCAAGCGCTATCACGAGGGCCAGGAGGAGAAGATCGTCCGCCTGGAGAAGAAGGCCCACGAGGAGCTGGAAGCCCGGATACGCCAGTGGCGGGAGTACCTGAACGAGGTCAAGGGCGGCAGCAGCGTCGCCTACTACCCCTCGGCTGTGGACACTCGGGCGATGATCCGGGCGCTCGTCAACCAGCTTCGCATCAGCCCCTACCAGCTGAACGAGGAGGTCCCGTCGCAGATCGCGCTGCTGGATCGGGAGCTGAGCCGCATATGGGAATCGGGTGATTTTGTGTGGCCGTTCGACTGGCAGCCGGCCTACCCCCGCGAGGAATACTGGTGGCTGTACGGCCGGCCGCGAGAGCGTACTGCCTGATTACGATTCTGCTTCCAGCCAGAGCCTCGGCGCAACGCCGGGCTGGTAGTCACGGTCGCGCCAGCGCGTGAAGCGGAGCGCCAGACGCATCGCCCGCCAGCCGAGCCGCACTAGCCAGGGATAGTTGAGCCGGTAGGCGATGCGCGCAGCCTGCGTGCGCCGCCATAGGTGGCGGAAAAGCGGCATCGCCAGCAGACGATCCCGGTACGTGGCAAAGCTGAAATCCTGCCGGGCAAAGGCATCGACAATCGCCCCCGCAGCTACCTGCCCATAACCCAGCGCAAAACTGATCCCCTCGCCCATCAGCGGATCGGCCCCCGCGGCGTCGCCGACCAGCAAGACACGGGGCCGGGAAAAACGCCCATCTTTGTGGAACCAGCGGATGGGGTGGCCTTTGAGCTGGTAGGCTTGGAGATCGCGCTCGCGTTCGGCCAGACTTCGCCCCAGCACGCCCGGCAGATCGGCCTTGTCGCGTTCCGGCCGGGCCCGGCTGTCAAAGACGCCGCGATTCATGAAGCTCTCGCCCTGTACGTAGCTGGGGAAATCCCAGTAGTAGCCCTGCAGGCCATCTCGCATGGGGGTAAAGTCGAAAATAGCCAGCCCGTCGCGGAACTCAACCTGGCGGCGTGCGTCTTCCGGCGTCAGGACTTCCAGCAGGCGGGCCACCCGCGAGTCGTCGTCCCACTTCAGGCGACGGCGGATGAAGCTGCGCGAGCCGTCGGCGGCGACGACGACGCGGGCGTGAATCGTTCTCTTCTCTGTCGTGACCACGACCTGTTCGTCCTCGACGGCGATGTCCAGGATCGCCTCCCCCTGGCGCACCGTGACGCCGCGCGCCTCGGCCTGCTGCACGAGCCAGTGGTCAAATTCATCCCGGCGGGTGACGCGGAAAGCGGGATTGCCCTTAAAGGTGAAAACTTTGTCCTCGTAGACGAGACACACCTCGCGCACGAGAAAGTGGCGCGGCTCGAAGCGCAGGCCCAGGCGGGCGAGAATATCGGTGCCCAGATGGGTAACGCCGCCCCCGCAGAGCTTCTCGCGGGGATGCACGGCTTTGTCCACGACCAGGATGCGCTGCGCCCACGCCGGGTCATGCTGCACCAGGTGCAGCGCCGTCGAAGTACCAGATGGGCCCGACCCGGCGATGAGAACGTCTACGTGCTCGATCTGCCGCGTCAAATCGTCTTCCTCCTTCCGAAAACGACCGGTACTCCTCCTAACGCGGAAATAGGGGCAGGAAATTGTGGTCGGTCAGGATGATGGCTTCGGCTGTGCTGGTATCACCATTGCCCGGACCCCACGGCTCGACGTTGCCGGCGGCATCGATCGCCTGGCTGCGGAACCAGTAGACCGCGCCCGGTTGCGGCGGGATGAAGTAGCCGCCGTGGTTCGTCGTAGACGTCAGCCAGCGGTTCCACGTCGTCGTACCGGATAAACGATAATCGATATTGTAGCGTGCGACGCCTGACGCGTCATCCTGGCCCCGCCAGAAGACGCTATAGTGGCCGTTGGGGAAGAGGTAGATATTCGTGACCGAAGACGTCGGCGGCGTCGTATCGACCATGAGCGTAAAGCTCCGCGCCGGGGAATTGACAGTGTCGCCTCGCGTGCTAACGAGCCGGACACGCCAGTAGAGCGGGCCGCCCGGATGTGGCACTGTGTGTGTGGCGCTCCTGGCTCCGGCGGGATGTGGCGCGTCGAGTATGACGTTCTGAAACGCCGCATCTGTGGCGACCTGCAGCCGCTGGGAAGCAAGCGATTCAGGCGCCGAGACGCTCCAGGTGAACCGCACGGGGTTCATAATCGATGCGGAATCAGGGCCCTGAAGCGCTGCCCCGGGCTTGATATAGCGCACACGGATGGCGTCGAACCAGACGCCTTTGCCCGAATCCGTCGTCGTCAGGTCGGTCAGCCGGAGCATGTTGCCCGTGCCGGCAGTAAGCGGGTATTCGCCCAGGCTGGTCCACAGGCCGAGGCGGTTGCCCTGCTCGACGGTGACCGTGCTGCGCCCGGCGGCATGGTTGATCTCGTAGCGCGCGCCGTCGGTGTCATCGCGCCGGGTAAGGCAATATGGCGCGTAGACCGATAGCTCGTAGCGGCCGGCCACCGGTATCTCCGGGCGCCACTCGGCCCAGTTTGTCGAAGCACCCGGATCGGTTACCGACCAGGTATACCAGGCGTTGCGGTTAAACCCACAGTAGCCGATGCTCGCAGTGCTGTTCCAGTTGATGGGGCTGCGCGTGAAGTGGGTGGCGGGATTCTGCTCGTCGAAATAGATATGCTCCGGCGTAAAGCCGATGCGCCGGGCGACCTCGTCGCGCAGCCAGGGTATCCACGGATGCCCGTTATCCCCCGGGCAGGCGGTCGTGCCGTAGACGTCCCGATGACCCGAGAGGTGCGGCAGGCCCCAATTCAATTCCGGCAGCCTGCTGGCGTCGAAGACATCGATGCCTTTCTGGTCGGCCTTCCAGGCAAAGAGGTTCGCCGCGGCATTACGCATGGCCTCCGGCGGCGTGATGGACGTAAAATCACCGATCATGCTCAGGGCCATGCTGCCGGCATTCGCAGCGCCGGAATGGGTGCCGACGACGTTGTCGCCGCCCCGGTGACCCTCGAATATTATGCCGTTTTTATCCACGAGGTAGTTATAGCCAATGTCGCCCCAGCCGTTGGTGAACGTGTGAAAACGCCAGATGGCGCGCACGGCAGCAGCGCTGTCTGCATCTATGTTAGTCACTGTATGGTGGAGGATGAGGTGTGTGACGGAGCGGTATTCCAGCCCGTCGCTGTAATTGCAGGC
>JAAYYY010000386.1 GCA_012515125.1 Chloroflexota bacterium | reverse complement strand
GCCACTGCCTGTCGCCGCCCAGCGGGTCGATCACTTCGTAGATCAGTACCAATTCGCGGTTGCCGTTTTCGTCCGCCGGACCCCAGGCGTAGATCTTACTCGTCTCGAAGCTGGCGTCGGGGTCCTGCCCCAGCCGCTCAATCTCCGTGAAGTCCGGCAGGTCTCCCGCCAGGGAGTCGTAGACGGCGAGGACGGCGCTCACCCCGCCGGCGAAGAGGAAGAAGACGAGCACAACCACGCCGACGACAAAGAGCGCGCAGCCGCGAAGCGCGACTCGCCCCCCGCGCCCGCTCTGTCGCTGCCGCCGCAAGCGCCGGCCCACAACGTGTGTCGTCCGTGGCATACTGCCTGATTGTACCGGCGCAGCCGTGTTTTGGAAACTTCGGTCCAGCGCTCAGAACCTGTTGCAGGTTCAAGGGGTAGCGTCACCCCCTTGCAGTCTGTGGCTCGTTGGTGCGGAGTCTGAGAGCTTCCTCTGCTGGAGCCGGCGCAACGGAGCGCGCCGCAATCGTATCCGCAATGTAGCGCGCATCCCGCCCGACTCCGTGAATCATCGACGATGACTGGCGGGTCAGAAAGTGCAGACCCACGAAGTAGAGGCCCGGTATGTCAGGAACGACACCGCGCTCGTGGCGCGGCTCCCGGTTCCCTTGGATGGGCAGATCAATCCAGGAGAAGCCTGGTTGGAAGCCGGTGCACCAGATAACGTTCGCGACGTCCAGTACCTGCCCGTCTTCGAGGACAGGTCGGCCATCGCGAACCCCAACCGTTTTCGGGACACGCGTCACGCCCGCAGCCGCCAGGTCCTCAGGTTTGACTCGAATCAGCGGCCCTCCCCTCGATAGCATCTTTGGTCGCAGCTTCCGTCCGATCGGCGTATCGACGGTCAACACGCGGTGGAAAAGGAAGCGTAATACCAACGGTATCCATAGCAGTCGGGCAGCGGTGCTCTCGATGCGGAAGGGCAGGTGACCCGTGTCACGGCCCGACATCCACGTCTCGTGCCGGTTCGCCAGCTCCATGGCCAGCTCCGAGCCCGAGTTGCCTGCACCCACGATCAGCAGTCCCCCATCCTGAAGCTGCGACGGATTTCGGTATTCGCACGAATGGAGCTGCACGATGCTGGAATCCAGCTCGTCCGCAAAGGAAGGCAGCTTCGGCTCCTGGTAGTTGGCCATCGCCACGACGACGTTGCTCGCTTCAAAGCGCAGATCGCCGGATCTGACGACAAACCTGTCTTCCTGTCGGGACAACCGCTCTACCCTCACGCCCGTGCGCACCGGCAACTGTAAGCGCTCTGCATAGGCTTCCAGATAGTCGGCCATCTCGTCCTTGGTCGGAAAGTAGTGCGAAGGGCCGGGAAAGGGCATCCCGACCAGCCCATCGTAGCGGGCCGGCGTAAACAGCCGTAACGAATCCCACCGCTCGCGCCACGAGTCGCCGACCCGTTCATTCGCGTCCAGAATGATGAAGTCGCGCCCCTGTTGCTTCAAGAAGTAGCCGACCGAAAGCCCGGCCTGGCCGGCTCCAATGACAATGGTGTGGTAATTGTGTGTTTCCTTCACGGTCAGATGCACTCCTTTTTGCCCTCAGCTTAAGGCAGCGAGCGCAGGCAGTCATGCCCCAAATGGGGTAGACCAGCGGTGTATTCCGGCCAGGATGGAAAATGAACGGGGCTGCGCGCCCGCGGCGAGGCGGTCAAATAGATGCCGGCGCGCCGGATTGGTCTTTCAGTCGAGCAGGCTAAGCTCTCTCGCGTACGCTACGGCTTCCGTTCGGTTGCTCACGCCCAGCTTGCCGTAGATGTTGCCCGTGTGTTTCTTCACCGTCTGCGGTGAGATAACCAGTTCCTCGCCGATTTCGCGGTTGGTGAGGCCGGCGGCGAGCAGCTCCAGCACCTCCTGCTCACGTGCTGTCAGCGGCTCCGGCAGGGAGCTTTGGGTAGCGGAAGGGAGGTCACTATAGGCGGCAAGCAGTCTGTTGACATAAGCAGGCATGACGCCACGCACCCGGGCCTCCTGCAACAGTCGCCCCATCGGAAGCCCAAGATCGACGAAGAGCCGCACGTAGCCCTCAGGTTCCGCTCGCCGTAATGCCTGCTCCAGTGAGGTCAGGGCTGCCGCGCTGTCGCCGCGCCGCCAATGAGCGAGGGCCTCCAATGCCGACGCCTCGACAACGACGCCGCCACGCCCACCGGCTTCCGCCGCTTCCAGTAAGGCTGCCAGATATTGCTGTGCGCGCTCGAGCGCCAGGGAATCCCCTTTGACGATCAGGACGCGCGCCAACGCGAGTTGCGCCAGTTCGCTCTCTGGCCGCTGTTTAAGCTCGCCGCTTGCCAGCATCTCGCCGGCCCAGCCGATGGCCGCCCGCAGCCCGTCCTCTGCCAACCACAGCTCCATCTGGCGTCGCTCGAAGGCGCTTGTCCACTCGGCGAATGACACCTCCTCTACCAGCGGCCGTGCTTGTTCCAGATACGCACCGGCTTGCTCGCTATCGCCCTCCGTCAGCGCCAACCGCGCTATGAGCAGGTAGCCGGCGATCATCGCCCGCCTGTCACCGCCGAGTTCGGCGCGCTCCAATCCTTGAGAGAGGTGTTCCCGGGCGCTCGCCAATTGGTTCCACTCGTAGAGGATCTCCCCGCGGCGAATATACAACCAGCCGATGGCGGGAAGTGGCAGCGTCGGCTGGTATGCCTGCTCCGCCACCGACGCGAGCGCCTTCGCCCAGAAGTCGTTGGCGATGTGCAAGCGACCCTGCCTTAGCGCCAGGTCGGCGAGTGCGCCGAACACATGCCCGGCCTGGAAACGGACGACCGGCGCGTGCGCCAGCTCAAGCGCCTTCAGATACCATTGTCTGGCTTCTTCCCAGCGCCCATGGCGGCGATAGGTATCCCCGAGCGCGCCGTAAACGCCGGGCCGAAAGCTCTGGTTCTCTTCCGGTAGATCGCGTAGGGCACGCGCCGCCAGCCTCTCAGCCTGCGCCAGATCGTTCTGGAAGCAGGCAACGAAGCAGCGCATCGCCGTAATGCGCGCTCGCTGCGCGCGCGTTTCTTCGCCGGACTGCACAATTCTTTCTTCGGCGTCGTCAAGACATCTGATGCACTGCTCGACAGCACCGGTGTAGGCGAACAGGGCCGCCCGCGCAACGTTGATGACCGGATAATCGACCAGCCACTGCTCTGGCAGCGCATCAAGCCACGCCTGCACCTGCCGGAACTCGCCGCCTGTCAGCTTGATGCCGAGATAGCGTTCGATGACCTCTATCGCGCACCCGGCATCATCTCCGGCAACCGCGTGCTCGAAGGCCTGCTCTGGCAGCTCTTCATCCAGGTGCCATCGGGCCGCCACGCGGTGCAGCGTTTTCACTTCCTCGGGATTGCGTTGCTCAAGTCTCGCCTGCAAGAATTCCGCGAAGAGCGGGTGGTAACGAAACCATTTCCGGCTGTCGTCCAGCGGTGTCAGGAAGAGGCTCTCGCCTTCCAGCTTCTCTAGCATCGCCTGGCTCGCTTTGTAACCGGTGACGGCAGCGCACAATGGCGCACAAAGCCGCTCCAGAATGCTGGTCTGGAGCAGGAATTCACGCATCGTCTGCGGCAGCGGGGCGAGCACATCATCGCTCAGGTAATCGGCGATAAAGCGCTGGCGACCGCTGACCACAGGACGATCTGCCAGCCGCTCGTTATGATGGCGCAGTGAGAGCGCCGCCAGTTGCAGGCCGGCTATCCAGCCTCCCGTCTGTTGGTGTAGCCGGTCGGCATCTTCCCTGCCCAGGACTGGTCCCATGAAGTGGTCGAGGAAAGCGCGTGCCTCGTCCCGCGAGAAGCGCAGATCCTCGGCGCGGATCTCCAGGAGCTGCCGGCGCGCCCGATAGCGCGCCAAGGGTAAGGCCGGCTCTCCTCGCCCGCAGAGGACAAAGTGCAGAGCAGGGGGTAGATGATCCAGCAGGAACGCCAGCGCCGCCAGAACGGATGGCTCGTCGATCAGATGAAAGTCGTCCAGCACAAAGACGAGATGCTCATCGCGCTTGCTTCCGACATTGGTGAAGGCTGCCAGCACGGAATCTTTTTCCGGCATTTGTCCGCCAAGCAGCACCCCTAGCGTGCTCTCCGCCACGCCAGGGTCTACCTCTTTCCAGGCCGCGAACAGATAACGTAGAAAGCGCTCCAGGTGGTTCTCTCCTTCGCCCAGCGATAGCCAGGCGACGGGGAGGACACTCTGCTGCGCCCACTCGCTCGCCAGCGTCGTCTTGCCATAACCGGCCGGCGCCGTGACAAGCGTCAACCGGTGCAGGGGTACTTTCTCCTCCAGCGTCTCCAGGAGGGCAACACGAGCGACCGTCCACTGAGGTTGTGGGGGAATACGGAGCTTTGTCGCCAGCAGAGAAGGGCTCGCCATACGTAACAAGCTAACGTTTTTGCTGGGGATAGTCAAGAAAAGTTCAGGCAGGCGAGGCAGCTTACCGCCGGATGGATTAACGACCGGGGGCGGTGTACCCTTGGCGCAAGAGGGGCAGGAAATGCTGCAGGGGCGGCGAGAACACCAGCGCCGGGGCAGCAGCATCGCCGTGTTCCGACGACGCAAAGCGCACGACGCTGTTCGGCCCGGTACAGTCTTCAATCTGTAGCGCCAGGCTGAGCACGTCGTCGCCTGGCCGGGCACCGCCGAACGAGGCCTCCCGATTCACCAGCGCCGCCAGCGCCCGGCTCT
>JAAYYY010000385.1 GCA_012515125.1 Chloroflexota bacterium | reverse complement strand
TGCGCTATTCCGGAGAACACCGGCTCATCCTTCCGCTTCACGGCTATGAGTACGGTTTGATCGGCGGCGCGCTGGCGCTGGCGACGGGCAGCCGCATCGGCCAGGCTGCCGCTGCCTCTTATCTGATTCACCTGCTGGCCGACCAGTGGGAAAACCGGACGCACAGGCTGGGCTATTCGTTGCTGTTTCGCGCCCGTCATCGCTTTCGGATTGAAGAGATATCGTCGGTTCCCGAAGCGGCCATTCGCGGGCGGGAAGATGACCTACGCCTGCTTTCCAGGCTATTTCGCCCTCACGCCGGACCTGACTGAGTCGCGGCTCTAATCGGCGACAGCTTACGCTCTCGCCCACAGCTCACTTTCACTCTGCTCTTCGTCACAACCCGTTCCGCCTGCACAGGCGATTGTGCCTGCCTGCGCCCTGGCGTCTGCCTGCGCCCTGGCGTCTGCCTGCGCCCCGGCGTCTGCCTACGCCCTGGCGTAGGCGTTCTGTATCCATGCCATAAGTGGCGACGCTTAAGGATTAGAGGGTGCCAGATGATTGCTGAACAGCAAAATCGACCGTCTGTAGTGAACGCGCCCGTGGAACCGGTTGGGCTGCCGGGCCTGAACTTCCACTTTCCTTTCTCCGAGCGGCGGGTGCTGCTCCTGACAATCGATACCCTGTTAGTGGCTGCAGTGGCCTGGCTGGTGGACCAATCGGGTATGGGCGCCGGCCTCACTGCCGAAGGGCGCTACTGGTTGCCGGTCCTGCTCGGCGGATGGTGGCTGCTTGCCGGGCTCAACGATCTCTACGACGTGCCGTCGTCGAGCGATACAACGCTGGCGGTGATCCGCCTGTTCGTAACCGGCCTTACTGCACAGGTTGTCTATGTCATCGCCCATGCACTGGCGCCGGAGCTGCCTGGGGCCCATGTCTTCTTCCGTTATCTAGCGCCCATCCTCCTGGCCGTTGGCCTGTGGCGCTGGCTCTACGCGCTGGCCTTTGACCGTCCGCCGTTCTATCACCGGGTGCTGATTATTGGTGGGGGAAGAGCGGCGCAGACGATAGCCGGCTGCCTCAGGCAGGGGCCAGGCATTAAGTGTAAGGTGACCGGCTACGTGGACGACGCCGCCACCGGCGGAGACGGGTCCGAGGATCTGCCGTACCTGGGCCAGGAAGCCGACTTGCCCGAGGTAGTTCGGCGGTGGCGCATTCACGAGGTTGTGGTGGCGACGGAGAAGACGGTCGATCAACGCCTCTTCCAGCTACTGGTCGATTGCCAGGCGCACGGAATGCGCGTGTCGTGGATGCCCGACGTCTACAGCAGGCTCTACCGGCGAATCCCGATGGAATACATCGATCCGACGTGGGCACTTTACGCGATGCAGGGCCGGCGGATCTTCAGTCCGCTGCAACAACTCAGCAAGCGTCTCCTCGATCTGGTTGTCGTCCTGGCCGCACTGCCCATCCTGCTGCTGATCATCGTGCCGGTCGCCATCGCCATCCGGCTTGACTCGGAAGGGCCGGCGTTCTACCGGCAGATACGCGTGGGCCGGGCGAATGAACCGTTCTGTATCTTCAAGTTCCGTACCATGTTTGTCGATGCAGAGAAAGATGGCCGGGCGCGCTGGGCGACGGAAGACGACGATCGGATTACTCGTGTAGGCAGCCTGCTGAGGAAATCACGGCTGGATGAATTGCCGCAGATTCTCAACGTGCTTCGCGGAGAGATGAGCCTCGTCGGCCCCCGGCCTGAACGTCCCGAGTTTATTGCCGAGCTGCAGGAACAGATCCCGTTCTATCGGACGCGGTTGATGGTGAAGCCGGGCATCACGGGCTGGGCTCAGGTTCAATATTCGTACGGCAGCACCACGGAGGATGCCCTCATCAAGCTGCAACACGACTTCTATTACATCCAGTACTGGTCGTTCTGGACCGATCTCTACATTCTTTACCGTACCGTAGGCGTAATGTTAGGACTGAAAGGGAGGTAGGTAGCAAAGGTGAAGACGTTGAAGCAAGCTCCTCGTTCTGGCGAGACGGGGTTACAGTAGCCAGTAATCGATGAAAAATACTCCGACTATTACGAGCTTCAGGCTGGTGTTCCGGCTGCTCGCAACAATGACACTCGTTCTGCTGGTATCGGCGACCAGCAATGTACTCACGTCACAGGAGCAGACTGCCTCCCTCGAGGAGGTCAGAAAGATCGAGGCCGGGGCGACGGGCTGGACCGGCGGGTTTGCCCTGGCCTACTCGCCGGCCACGAACACATTCCTGACGCTACCTGCCGGACAGGAAGCGCGAGCGGTCCCTGCCACAGCCGGCATGGCGCTGCTTACTTTCCATGGAGAATCCGCCGGCCTCGTCGTCGCGCCGGTGACCGCCGGTGATGCGACGAACATTGCCTTCGGCAGTTCCGGGAATCTGCTCCTGTTGAGGGATGACGCCGATACACTCGTCGAAGTCAGGGCCAGAGAGGATGGCTCCATTGCTGAGGGGGAGGTCGTCACCGTAGACGCGTCGCGCTTCGGCGTACGCGACGCCCAGGGGATGACCGTTGACCCTGCCAGCGACCGGTTGTTCATCCTCGACGCGGCGGCGCATGCCATTGTTCAGGTAGCCCCAGACGCGCGGCAGGGTAGAGGTGCAGTCGCCCTGGAACACGGCCGTGTCAGACATATTAGGCTGGGCGATGACATTCCGCGTGCGTTGCGTGGTATCGCCTTCAATCCTGCCGACGGCCATCTCTATGTCATGGCCCGTAACGGAGGAACGCTCTATCGGGTGGACGACATGGGCCGGCCGGCCGTCGTCTTTGACCTTGCCGGAGCCGGCCTGGCCCAGCCACAAAGCATCTTCTTCGCGCCGAGCGGGGACCTGACCGACGAGCCCTGGCGCACGAGTCTTTATGTGGCCGATGGCGGGACAGATGGACGGGCAGCTATCGTCGAGCTGGCATTCACGATGCCCATGATCCAGCCCTCGGCGACCGGCAGCACCGAGGCTGTTCTTGTCAGCAGCTTCCACACATCGACCTACACGCCGCCCAGCCCCGATCCGGTTGGAGTGGCCTATCTGCCCCGCACCGGTACGCTACTGATCTCCGACTCGGAGGTGAGTGAGATGCCGCAGTACTTCACAGGCGACAATCTCTTCCACGCCTCTCTATCGGGCGCGCTGGTCCGCACGACCACGACGATACCGTTCTCAGACGAGCCGACTGGCCTTGCCCTTAACCCCCAGAACGGCCATCTCTTTGTTACCGACGACACCGGGATTCGTTCGGTCTACGAGGTGGATCCGGGCGCCGACCGCCTATACGGAACGGCCGACGATAGTGTGACCTCGTTCCCGACCGCCGCCTTTGGCAGCCTGGATCCCGAAGGGATTGCCTATGCCCGAGACGGGTCGGGCGATCTCTTCATCGCCGATGGTGTGAACCGGGAGATCTATCGTGTTTCCAGCGGCCCAAACGGCGTCTTTGACGGCGTGCCGCCGGGTGGGGATGATGTCGTCAGCCAGTTCGATACATTGGGCTTTGGCCTGGTAGACCCCGAGGGCATAGCCTTCAACCCCTACAACGGCCATCTGTACGCGGTCGGCAAGCCGCTAAACCTGCTCTTTGAGTTCACGCAGGAAGGGGCGCTCGTACAGACTATCGACATCTCCGCCGCCAACCCGTACAGGCCCAATGGTATTACGTTCGCGCCGGGCAGTCAGGACCCCACGCTGCTCAACGTCTACATCGCCGACCGTGGGGTGGACAACGACGCCGACCCGAATGAAAACGACGGCCAGGTGTACGAGCTGTCCCTCGGCATCCGGGCCGCTTCGGTCACGTACATTCCCTTTATCTCGATCGGCGCCGACGATTCCGGACCGATCATTCAGAGTAACACGCCTGATTAGGCGTGACCCTGGTAGCAACCAGGAGCCAAGGGCGGCAACGTCCACGTCGCCCCTGACGCCTTCATGATCGGTTGCAAACGGAGAGTGCGCGATGAAAGAGTTTATTGAAGTACGCCAGCTCGTGGCGATGGTTCTCAGACGCTGGCCGATCCTCCTGGTCGGCGTCGTGCTCGGTAGCGTGCTGGGATACGTCATCAGCCAGCGTGCGGAGCCTGTCTACCGGGCCACAGCCGTCCTGGTGGTGGGCCAGTCCATCCAGAATTCGGTGCTGAATAGCCGTGATATTCAAGTCGCCGAGCAGCTGGCGCCAACCTATGCCGAAATCGCCCGCCGCCAGCCCATGCTACAGGCAACGGTTGACGCGCTGGACCTGGATATGAGCTGGCAGCAGTTGCGCGAGATGGTCCGGGTCAGCCCAATCGAAGGGACGCAGCTGCTCGAAGTGACGGTAGAGGCCGGAGGGCCCGGAGAAGCCCGGCAGATCGCCGACGAGCTGGCCCAACAGCTGGTCGCCCTCGTCGCTCCCGGTACGGATGCCGGGGATGACGAGTACAACCTCTTCCTGCAGGAGCGGCTGGATAGCCTGAGACTCAGAATCGAGGACGGGCAGAGCCGGATTGAAGGGCTGGAAGCCGCCATGGGGCTTGCGCGTACGGGCACGGATATCAGAAGCCTTCAGGACCAGGTAGACGTGCTCCAGGGGCTGATTACAGGCTGGGAAAGCAACTACGCCCAGTTACTCAGCCTGATGGAAAGCCAGAAAACGGCGAGCTACCTGAACGTCATCGGCGAGGCGCAGGCAAATCCCAGCTCGATTCGGCCACGCGCCAGCCTGAACATGCTGCTCGGCGCCACGCTTGGCTTCATCCTGGCATTCGGCGTCGTCCTCTTCCTGGGGTACCTGGATGACCGGATCCACACGACCGATGATCTGGCCCACGTGCTCGGACTGGCTCCCCTGGGGGCAGTCAACAAGATGCCGGGGCCAGGTTACCAGAAGAAGCTAATCAGGTGGATGGAATGGTACTCGCCGTCTGTGGAAGCCTTTAACGTCGTCCGGAGCAATATCCGCTTTGCCTCTCAAGATGAGAAGCCGGGCGTGATCCTGATTACGAGCGCTCTGGTCGGCGAGGGAAAGAGCCTCACCGCAGCCAATCTCGGCGTGGCGATGGCCAAGCTGGGTCTGGAGACGGTCGTCGTCGATACGGATCTCAGGCGCCCAACACAACATCAGATATTCGGGATGGCCAACGACAAGGGCGTTACCGATATTCTGGAGCGAGATGACGATGGCGATGGCGCTGACGCTGACGTAGAGGAGTATCTCCAGTTAATTGACGACAAGCTTCAGTTCCTGCCCAGCGGCTCCTATTCCGAGAATCCTGCCGAGCTGATCAGCTCGCCGTCGATGCATGGGCTGATAGCCGGGCTGGCTGAAACGTTCGACGTGGTCATCATGGATGCTCCCCCGGTCCTGACGGCAGCGGATGCCGCCGTGCTTTCCCATATGGCGAACGGCGTCGTTCTAGTCGTGGAATCTGGCCGAACGGGACGCCGCGCCGCACGGCAGGCCGTTACCGCTCTACAGCAGGCCGGGGCCAAGATTCTGGGCGCTGTCCTCAACCAGGCGCCACTACGCTCCAGCAGCTACAACTACGCCCAGTACACCAGAGAAGAAGCCAGGCCATCGGCCATTGCGCTCGCGATGCAGACGTTCAATCTGGCGAAAGCCCGGCTGATTCCAGAGCCGACACCAACACCCAACGGCCACCACGAGAAAGAACCGGCCACCAGTACGGATGAATAGCCGGTCCAACAGGATTGGAAGCGCCGTTATCGATGGCGCTAAGAGATGAGAGAAGCCCGCCCCACAAGGCGGGCTTTTTTGTTGCCTGGAGACTGAATCTCCACGCTCCTGGCGCTGGGGACTAGCTGATCCACTCGGTCCCTGTATTGCCGGTAATCGTCCAGGCGCCGTCTACTTCTTCCAGGACGTACGTCTGCCCCCCGGCCGCGAGATTGGCTACGTAGATGCTCGCCGGCACGTGAACAGCGCCGTCATCCTGTGGGGTGACGTTGCCCAGCGTGACCTGAGCGCCGCCCTCAGCTACCGTGCCTGTATCGGCCTCCAGCGGTACCTCATCCTGCGTCTCCACCCACACTATCTCCGCCGGCAAGTCGGCCAGCAGGGCGGTAACGCTCTCGCGAACCGGGCCGGGAATCTCAGCCGGATTCGCTTCCCCGATCTGTGGATCGCCGGCGCGGTCGTCGGTTGTGCCCAGGATGTAGAGCGTTGAGGGCTGTAGCGTGCCGCCGAAGGTGTCGTCCTCGGTGTATATCTGGCGGATTACTGCGGCGTAGATCTCGGCGGTCTCCTCGTCCGTGGGCTGCGTCGCCTCCTCGCCGCCTGCGCAGGCCACGGCGACGAGCGCAAAAAGGGACAGGATCAATCTGGCTATCCATTTCATAGTTCCACCTCTCGGTTGGATGGCGCCCGCCGTGATTTCTATTCTGTCTATGAGCTTTCCGCCCGCGTCAGCTTCTCCCCCAGCTCGCTGTTGAACTCGCCCATCGAGCGATCGACGTAGGGGAAGAAGGTCCAGACCAGGCTGAAGCCGAAGAGAGCGCCGGTCGCCGCGCGCAGGAAGGGCGTGCTCTCCCGGTTGAAGATCTCCTGCTGGAAGAAGGCGATGTCCAGCGCCTGCCCGTAGGTGCCGAAGAGCTGGCTGAAGCCGTCCAGGGCGATGGGCGCCAGACCGACGATCAGAAAGAGCCAGAAGGGGAGCCTGGGCGGGCGCCGGAAGCGGCGCACCAGCGCATAAAGCAGCGTGCCCAGCAACATGAAGCCGTAGATGGCGATGTCCCGCTCGCACAGGGCCATCTTGAAGCCCAGCTGCGCATCGCCACGTTCGGCGCGCAGGGCCGCCAGCTGTTGGGCCAGCCCGCCGGCCGTTTCCGGGTAGCGTGGCACACCCTGTAGCGCGGGCCGGCTTTCCCAGTAGGCGTCGATGGGGGTGAGATCCGTCCCCGCCAGCTCGCGCGGGTAGGCGTATTGCTCGCCGAAGAGGAAGAAGCTGCGCGAGGCCATCTGGTGGCACATGGGCGAGTAGAGGCGATAGATGAAGTCGGCCGGGCCGGCGGCACCCGCGTTCATTAGCACGGGCGCCAGGATCGGCAGCCCCACGTAGACGCCGAGCAGCAGGGCGACTACGACCAGCCAGTGCCGTCCTGCCCAATAGATCGCTTTGTCCAGTCCCAGGACGACGCTGCGCTGCCGGCCGGTCACTTTTGCCATGACGGGTTCCTCTTCGTTAACTGACTGTCTGCTGCAGGTATTCGTCGATCAGGCTGGGCGTCAGCACGCCGCGATGAACGGCGCGGATCGTTCCCTCGGCGTCGATAAAGAAGGTCGTGGGCAGGCCGACGACCCGGTACAGGCTGTTCACCTGCGCCTCTTCGTCCAGCAGCGGCGTGAAGCTCAGCCCCAGCTCCTCGTAGAAGTAGCGCTCGACGACGCCGCGATCCTCATCCCGGTTCACCGCCAGAATAACCAGCCCGTCCTCTTTGCGCTCCTGGTAGGCAAGCTCCAGCTCCGGCATTTCGATTTCGCAGGGCGCGCACCAGGTGGCCCAGAAGTTGACGATGACGGGTTGGCCCCGGAAATCGGC
>JAAYYY010000384.1 GCA_012515125.1 Chloroflexota bacterium | reverse complement strand
GTGATGCGCCCGCTCACCGTGCCCTCAGCCGTCTCCAGCAATCCCTCCGGCGAGGCCAGGGCGACGACGCAGCGAAAACGCGCCGTTCGCCGTTCGGCCGGCACGCCCTCCATCTGTTCAAGCAGGAGCCGGTAGCGCTCCTCGCTGGTCAGCCCTTCGCCGCCGAAACGTGCCGTCTGCACGCCCGGCGCGCCGTCCAGCGCATCCACCTCCAGCCCGGAGTCGTCGGCCAGGGTCAGCAAGCCGCTCTGGCGGGCGTAGCCGGTAGCCTTCAGGACGGCATTGTCGCGGAAGCTGTGGCCCGTTTCTTCGACGTCGGTAATGGTTCGTCCGCGCGCCTCCAGGTCGGCGAGACCAAGCATCTCGACATCGACATCGGCCAGCAGCTCGGCCAGCTCCTTGATTTTTCCCTCGTTGCGCGTGGCGACCAGCAGCGTACGGTGCACCGCTTCTCCTCCATTCAGACGCGTTGGAACTCCGTTATAGGTACGGGCGCGTCGTTGACGCTCCGAATTCGGCTATGTTATACTCGTCTCGTGACTATGTAAACCAAGGCCGGCCGGACTTTTTCTGGTCCGGCCTTCTATTTTAACGAGTAGAACGATCATGGCGAAAAAAGAGAAACAGCGGCTGTCGCGTCTGCGCTTTAACTTCGGCCATCTGCTGGAGGGTAATCGGGGTGCGTACCGTGACGTGGAGCTGGACTACCCCGAGATTCAGGTCAGCGAGGACGTCTCTCTTGCGCCGCTGCAGGGATCGTTCCGTGCCACGCGCACGGGCGAGGGCATCTATCTCTCTGGCAAGCTGACCAGCGCCATAGAGACGGAGTGTACGCGCTGCCTCGAGACCGTACACCTGCCGATCAGCTTCCAGCTCGACGACCTTTTCTACTACCCGGCCTCGACCGTCCCGCCGGGCGAGCTGTCGGTCGGCGACGAAGGCATCATCGATCTCGCCCCGCTGATTCGCGAGCTGAGCCTGCTCGAGATTCCGATGCAGGTCTACTGCCGCGAAGCATGTAAGGGCATCTGTGTGGAATGCGGCAAGAACCTCAATGAGGGGCCTTGCGATTGTGTCTTCGACGACATTGATCCCCGGATGGCCGCTCTGCGCGTGCTGCTGGACGAAGAAGAAGAATCCTGACGGCAACGCCCTATGTTCTACGATCAGGCCAGGATCTACGTGAAGAGTGGGGATGGCGGCGACGGCATGATTAGCTTTCGCCGGGAGAAGTTCGTCCCCCTGGGCGGCCCGGACGGCGCCGATGGCGGGCCGGGTGGCGACATCATCTTCGTCGTCAACCCCAACATGAACAGCCTGGCCCGCTACCACAAACAGGTACACTTTCGTGCGGAAAACGGCGGGCACGGCGGCACGCGCAACAAGACCGGCGCAACCGGCGCCGACCTGGTACTGGAGGTACCGCCCGGCACGACGATCCGCGACGCAGAGAGCGGCGAGCTGCTCGGCGACCTCGTCTCTGAGGATGATCGGGTGACTATCCTCGCGGGCGGCCGGCCGGGCCGGGGTAACGCCCGCTTCGCCTCGAGCACCAATCAGGCGCCGCGTATTGCCGAGCGAGGCGAGCCCGGCCGGGAGCGCTGGCTGACCCTGGAGCTGAAGCTGATCGCCGATGTGGGCATCGTCGGCGTGCCGAATGCGGGCAAATCGACGCTGCTCTCCGCGGTCAGCGCCGCCCGCCCCAGGATTGACAGCTACCCGTTCACGACGCTGCAACCCAATCTCGGCGTCGTGGAGGTGGGCGACGGCGAGACGATGGTCTGGGCCGACATTCCCGGCCTCATCGAAGGGGCTTCGGCCGGCGTCGGACTGGGGCACGACTTCCTGCGCCACGTCGAACGGACGCGCGTGTTGATCCACCTGCTGGACGGCGCCGCCAGCGATCCGCTGGAAGACTGGGCCATGATTAACCAGGAGCTGGCGCTCTACGACGTGCGCATGGAGGAGAAGCCTCAGATCGTCGTCTTTAACAAGATGGACCTGCCTGACGCCCAGGCGTGGGAGCCGCTGATCGCCGAACGTATCGAGGCGGAGGGCCTGCCGTTCCACGCGATTTCCGCGGCGACGGGCGAAGGGGTGCGCGACCTCGTCTTCAAGGTCTACCGCCTGCTGCAGGAGGCGCCGCCGGTCCGTCTCTACCAGGACGAAGACGAACTGCCCGTCATCCGGCCGGAGGAAGACGAGGAGATGTGGCGTATTTTCCGGGTAGAAGACGGCGTCTGGCGCGTGCGCGGCAAGAAGATCGAGCGCATTGCCGCCCAGACCTACTTCGAGTTTGACGCCACAGCGGAGCGGTTCCAGCGCATCCTCGACAAGATGGGGATCAGCGCCGCTCTGCGGGAGGCCGGCGTCGAAGAAGGTGACACGGTGATCATCGGAGACGAGACGCTGGAGTGGACGGAGGTATAGGCGGGGAAGAAAGCCCGGCCGGGCCGGTCGGCATTCTCGGCGGCACGTTCGATCCGCCGCACGTCGGCCATCTCCTGCTGGCCCAGACGGCGCTGGAAGAGCTGGCGCTGGAGCGCGTTCTCTTCGTACCGGCCGGGCAGCCGGTCCACAAAGAGGACAATGCCGTCAGCGCGGCGCACCACCGGGTGACCATGACACGGCTGGCGCTTGCCCGAAGCCCGGCCTTCGTCGTCGATACGACAGACGTCGAGCGTCCTGAACCCCACGCGACGGCGACGTTGCTCCCCCTGCTGCGGGCCCAATACCCGGGCCGGCAGCTCTGGTTGTTAATCGGCGGCGACTCGCTGCGCGATTTTGCCACGTGGTACCGGCCCCAGGAGATCATCGCCCAGGCGCCCCTCGCCGTCCTGGCCCGGCCGGATGCGGTCGTCAGCTGGCCGGATCTGGAAGCAGCCGTACCGGGCATCCGCAGCGCCGTGACGTTCCTGGACGGCCCCTCGGTGGCGGTCTCGTCAACACAGATCCGGCGCTGGGCCGCTGCCGGTCGCTCCCTGCGCTACGTCGTCGCGGACCCTGTCGTTGCCTACATCCGGCGGGCCGGCCTTTACCAGAACCGGTAGCGGCGTGGTCCTTATTCTCCGACCGGCTCGTCAGGCAGGGCGCGGCGCATCTGGTCCACCGGCACCTTAATCATCTTGCGGCAGTTGATGCACTCGACCTGATGATACTTGTGGCCCTTCTCTTCTTCGCGCGCGACCATTTCGGCCACGTAGTCTCGCGACAGGTTGAAGGTGTGGTTACAGTAGTTACAACGCACGTGCATGGCTGGCCTCCTCAGGCGTGTCTGCCAGGTTGAGCCGATTGTAGGAGAAAGCGCGCAGCAGAGCAACGGATGCTCCTCGTGAACATTTGCTTAAAGCGAAGACGAATCATGGGTTTGGTCGGGGCGCAACGTTAAGATAAAGTATATGAACTGAATGGCGGAAACGTGCACGCGAGGGTAGCACTGGCAATTGAAGCGGGACCGAGATAAGTGATGACGACGACCGGGGCAGTTGCCGACGCGCTGCGCGCGAGTCTGGGGCAGGGACGGATGCCATTTCTGGAGATCACAAGCGACAGCATGACGCCCCTTCTGCGGCGCGGCGATCAGGTCGGCCTTGCGGCGGCCGGGCCGGAACAGCTACAGCGGGGCGACATCGTGACGTTCCTCGAAAACGAGCACCTGACCACGCACCGCTACTGGGGGCAGATGGCGGGCAGGCTGCTGAGCCGCGCGGACCGCAGCGGCGCTTTTGACCGGCCGTGGCTTCCACAGGCGCTGGTCGGACGCGTGGTCGTGCGCCGACGGGCAGGAGCGGGTCTATGGCTGGACGCGGGCGCGGGCCGGCAGCTCAACCGGCTTCTATTTCGGTGGTGCGTCGCCGGGCAGCGGCTGAGCACGCTTGGCCTGCCGCGCCGCCTCGTGCGGGCTGCCTGGCTGGCCTTCGCCGTACCTGCTGCCGCCGTGGGCGCTGCCCTGGCCGGATGGGAGCGTCCTTCTGACAGGCCGGAGGAGCAGCTATGAGCCACGAGCGCCAGCGGACCGGCGTTCTTATCGTCCTGGGGATGATGACGCTCGCCTTCCTGGGGAGTGCCGCCTACGTGCTGCTCGGCAACCCTTTCGAGCCGAGCGCGATTAGCCTGCCGCCCCTGACGGTGGGCGAGGCGCCGCGCGCCGTGCGGCTGACGGTCGGCGAAACGGGCCTCACCGCCATCAGCGCCGCGGACCTGCACCGCACCAACCTCCCATTCACCGCTTTCTCGGCCGACGGGCTCTCGCTAACCCGCGACGGGCAGCCGGTTCCCTTCTACGTAGACGGAGAGGGCGATGAGGCACGCCTCTATTTCTATGCGGAAGCGATCACCGGCACGCTGGACGCGCCGGCCGTCTACTGGCTGGCTGCGGGCGAAGGTGAGGCGATGGCCCAGCGTAACGCCCGGCCAACAGGCCGGAAAAGCGCCCTGGGCTGGCAACGCAAGCGCTGGGAGGAAAACAGGGTCTTCAAGGGCGAGACGACCGGCGCCGACCCCTGGCTGGGGCAGGTGCTCTATGCGCCCGGCACCCTGCAGTTCCCGCTGACCAATATCCAGCCCAGCGGCGGCCCCGGACGCCTGTTGCTGCGCGTCTGGTCGGGCAACGATGCGGTAGGCTATCCTGACCACCATCTAGAGATTCAGGTCAACAACGAAAGCCTGATGAGCTACCGGTGGGATGGCATCACCGAAGTGACCATTCCCGTGCCTCTCCCGCCCGGCCTGCTGGAATTGGGCGATAATACCCTCCATCTCACACTGCCTGGAGATACGGGCGCTGCGGGCGACAATATCTACATCGACTGGATTGAGCTGGAGTACGAAAGCCTGCTGGACCTAGCTCAGGGCCAGCTTCAGTTCGTCAGCAGAGCGCCCAGCATAGAAATCGTCAATGGGGACGAGGAGACGCTGATTTTCGACGTGACCGATCCAGAGGCGCCGGTTCTCCTGATCAACGCTAGCTTTGACGAGGAGACGGGCAGCCTCACCTTTGCCGGTGACGGCGAGCAGCGCTCTTACGTGGTCACCCGGCCACTGCAGGCCTACCAGCCCGCGATCAGCGTGTCGCCAGACTGGGAGACGCCGCTGGTCGATCCCGGTTGGGGAGCCGATTATCTGGTCATCGTCGCCCCGTATGCGGGCTTTGAAGAGGAACTCGCCCCTCTGCTGGCAGCGCGCGAGGAAGACGGGCTGCGGGTGGCGGTGGTCAACGTCGAGCAAATCTACGACGAGTTTGCCTTCGGCCGGAGCACGCCGGCAGCGATCCGCGCCTTTATCCGCCACGCCAGTGAGGCCTGGCAGTCGCCGCCTCCCCGCTTTGTGTTGCTGGTCGGCGATGCTTCCTACTTCGTACGCAACCGGGCTGCGAACGAGCCGGCGAGCCTGCTACCCACCCAGCTGGTTTTCACCGAAGCGGGCGGCCACATCGCCAGTGATAGCTGGTACACGTTGCAGCCGAACGGCGCGCCGATCGCCGGCCTGGCTATTGGCCGTATGCCGGTGCAGAACCGGGAACAGCTACAGGCCATCGTCGAGAAGACGCTGGCCTTTGAAGCCGCGCAGGAGGAAGTGTGGCGGCGACGCGCGCTCCTGGTAGCGGCAGGCGAAGGACGCTTCGACAGCGCCTCCGTGCAGCTCGCCGAATGGCTCACGGAGTCTGGCTTCGCCACGCAGCAGCTCTCTGTGTCGGAAGGTGAAGCGATTCGTGAGGCGCTCATCGGCGCGATCAACCAGGGCGTGGGGCTGGTCAATTACGCCGGCAGCGGCACGCTCGATGCCTGGGGAGCCGAGCCGATCCTGCAGAACAGCGACGCCCAATTGCTGATGAACAGCGACCGGGTCCCCGTCTATACGACGTTTAGCTCTCTCAACGGTCTGTTCTGCCATCCTGAGGAAGCTTCGCTGGCGGAAACGCTCCTGTGGACGCGCGGCGGGGGCATCGTCGCCGCTGTCGCGCCGTCAGGGCGCACCTTCTCCTGGCAGCAATCGCCGATGGGCGAAGCCTTCTACCGCGTGCTGCTCAGCGGCGAGGC
>JAAYYY010000383.1 GCA_012515125.1 Chloroflexota bacterium | reverse complement strand
CGCCGGCCCCTTCAGCCGCGCCAACACGTCTGCGTTGCCTTCGTCCATCGTTGGCTCGACCCCTTCTTCTTGGAACATTTGTTCGCCACTATTATACGGCATCGAGCGGTCAACGGGACGTGAAAAAGAGCAATAAGCCATAAGCCGTAAGCTTACGGCTTATAGCTTACAGCTTATGGCTTATAGCTTATAGCTTATAGCTTATTGCTTATTGCTTACAGCTTACCCAGTCCGTAGGGCAGACGGCGCCTGAGACGATGGCTATCGTCAGGCGAGCTATACGATATTTCTGATATACTTCCGGTATCATCCAGAATGTTTATTCCAGTACGGATAGAGAGATGAGCAAGCGGACACCAGTTGCCGAACAACCAACCCAGATTTACGGGCGCTCCCCGGTCTACCAGCGGCGCCCGGGACCGCCCCCGCCCCCGCCGGATATCTACGTGCAGGCAGCGCCGGCCCGGCGCGGTCGCGGGCTGTGGCTGCCCTTCCTGCTGCTCGTCACGCTCGCTTTCCTGGGCGTCGCAGTCGTTGCCGCCGCAGGCTTCCTCGTCTATCGCAGCCCGCGCATCCTGCCGGGCATCCACACGCTCGGCGTCGAGCTGGGCGGGCTGAGCGAGGAAGACGCGGCAGCGCGGCTGGCAGCCAGCTGGCAGGGGCGCACCATCACCCTGGACGGCGGCGAGGGCCACCGCACGGCGCTGCCTCCGGCCTCGCTTGGGCTGGTTCTCGACGCAGAGGCGACCGCGCGCGCTGCCCACCGGCAGGGGCGCGATCTGGCAACGCTGCCCGAGGCGCTGCAGTATCGCGCGTCGCCGCAGGGCTTCCCGCCGGCCTGGTATTTCGACCCGGCGATTGCCCGCGCGGCGCTCGAGGAGATGGCGCCCCAGCTCGCCGTCGCGCCGGTCAACGCGGGCATCGCCCTGCAGAACGGGCAGGTCGTGGCGACGCCGCCCACCCCCGGCCGGGCGCTGGACGTGGACGCCTCGCTGGCCTGGCTGCAGCAGAACGCCGCCGCCGTCGTGGCCCAGGAGCGCTTCCCGCTGCTTTTCGCCGAGGTCGCGCCGGCGATCGCCGACAGCAGCGCCATCGCCGCCGAAGCCAACGCCTTTCTGACCCGGCCCTTGCAGGTGACGCTCTTCGATCCCATCCGTGGCGAGCAGCAGGAGGCCGCCGTGCCGCCCGATGTCTGGGCGACGTGGCTCTCGCTGGCCGTCAGCGCGGACAATCCCGAGGGCTATACGTGGGAGGTCAACGCGCAGCCGGCGGTAGACTACCTCAACGCGCAAGTCGCGGGTTCGGACGGCGTGCGCTACGTGTCGCAGGAAGAAGCATCTGCGGCGGTCGAACAGGCCATTGCCAGCCGGACTCTATCGCTGCGCCTGCGCCTCTATTACCACGCGCGGACGCACACCATCCAGCCGGGCGAGACGTTCTCCAGCATCGGCTACGACTACGGCATCCCCTACCCGTGGATTCAGCAGGCCAACCCGGACGTCGGCGACGCGTTGCGCGTGGGCCAGCAGATCACCATCCCATCGCCCGACCTGCTGCTGCCGCTGCCCGTCGTAGAGAACAAGCGCATCGTCGTCAGCCTGAGCCAGCAGCGGATGTGGGCCTATGAGAACGGCCAACTGAAGTGGGATTGGCCGGTGAGCACGGGCATCGACTCCAGCCCGACGGCGCCCGGCGTCTTCCAGATTCAGAGCCACGAGGAAAACGCCTACGCCGCCAACTGGGATCTGTGGATGCCGCAGTTCATGGGCATCTACCGGCCGGTGCCGACGAGCGACTTTATGAACGGCTTCCACGGCTTCCCGACGCGCAACGGCGTGAACCTG
>JAAYYY010000043.1 GCA_012515125.1 Chloroflexota bacterium | reverse complement strand
GCCAGGTTGCCGTAGTAGATCTCGTTGAGATACAGCTCCAGGATCTCTTCCTTGCTGTAGCGGCGGTTCATGATCCAGGCCAGCAGGACCTCCCTGGCTTTACGCTCGTAGCTGACAGCGACGCGCTCTTCGTAGTCGAAGACGAGATGGCGCACGATCTGCTGGGTGATCGTGCTGCCGCCGACGGGGCGGCTGTCGGGGTTGCGCAGGTTGGCGATCAGCGCCGCCGCCAGCGACGGCGCATCGAGGCCAATGTTCTCGTAGAAGGTATCGTCTTCGACGGCAATCGTAGCCTGCTGGAGGATCAGGGGAATCTCCGCCAGGGAGACGCGCGTGCGCTTGCCTTCGCCGAAGATCTCCCAGAGCAGCTCGCCGTCCCGGTCGTAGATGCGCGTCGTCTCGAAGACCTCGCGGTCGCGCACCTGGTCCAGCGCGACGATGCCCTCTTCGATCTCGGCGTTGAGGCGGGCGTAAACCAGCGCGGCTGCTCCTCCGGCCAGGGCGAATCCGGCCATGATGAGCAAAAAGAGAACCAGCAGAAAGAGGCGGCTCAGGCAGCTACAGCCCCGGCGGCGCTGCGGCGCGGGCGGAGGCTGGTAATAAGGCGATGTTGGATAGTTATAAGTCATCAGATGTCCTGCCGGCCCACGAGAAATGAGTGGATGAACGGCTACGGGTGGACCCAGCTTCAAGTGTATCTTCTCGGGATAGGCAATGCCGGACGCCGGACTGACGTTAAGGTGACGTTTAAGCAACGTGCCCTGCGCCGTCCTTGTTTGACAGCCCGCAGCCGGCGCTATACACTCCTCCCCTACAAATGAGATAGCTCATCGAGAGAGGCAGAGGGACCGGCCCATCGAAGTCTCGGCAACCACCGCCACAGGGCGGCAGGTGCCAAATCCGGCAGATGTCAGCGCTGCGGCTGGCACTGGAAGATGAGCGCGATATGCGCTTTTCGCCTCTTCCCCTATGAAGAGGCGTTTTTGTATGAGGCGAGTAGATATGGACGCGACGGAAAGAGTGCGACAGGAACTTGAGCGGCGAATTCTGGTTCTGGACGGCGCGATGGGCACGATGATCCAGAGCTACGAGCTGGGCGAAGCCGATTTTCGCGGCGAGCGCTTCGCCGGCTGGCCTCGCGACCTGATGGGCAACAACGACCTGCTCAACCTGACGCAGCCGGACGTGATCCGCGCCATCCACGAGGCTTATCTGGAAGCTGGCGCCGACATCGTCGAGACCAACACCTTTAACGCGAACGCCATCTCTCAGGTCGACTACGGGATGAGCGAGCTGGCCTACGAGATGAACCTGGCCGGCGCGCGCCTGGTGCGGGAAGCGGTGGATTCTGTCGCCGGTGATGGCCGGCCGCGCTTTGTCGCCGGCGCGCTGGGGCCGACGAACCGCACCGCCAGCCTTTCCCCTAACGTCAACGACCCCGGCTACCGCAACGTCACCTTCGACCAGCTTGAAGCGGCCTATTACGACGCCGCACGGGGGCTCGTTGACGGCGGCGTCGATCTGCTATTGATCGAGACGATTTTCGATACCCTCAACGCCAAAGCCGCCATCTTCGCCCTGCTGCGCCTCTTTGACGAGCGCGGCGCGCGCCTGCCAATCACGATCTCCGGCACGATCACCGACGCCTCGGGGCGCACGCTCTCCGGGCAGACGCTGGAGGCGTTCTGGCATTCCATCCGCCACGCCGAGCCGCTCATCGTCGGACTGAACTGCGCGCTCGGCGCGCGCGAGCTGGCTCCCTATATCGCCGAGCTATCGGCGAAGGCCGATACCTTCGTCAGCATCTACCCGAACGCCGGACTGCCCAACGAGTTTGGCGGCTATGACGACGGGCCGGACGAGATGGCGCCGTGGCTGCGCGACTTTGCCGAGCGCGGCCTGGTGAATGTCGTGGGCGGCTGTTGCGGCACGACGCCGGCGCACATTCGCCGCTTTGCCGAGGAGGTCCGGGGGCTGCCGCCGCGCGCTGTTCCGGAACTTCCGCGCACCACCCGGCTCAGCGGGCTGGAAGCGCTGACCTTCACGCCAGAGCTGAACTTCGTCAACATTGGCGAGCGCACCAACGTGACCGGCTCGCGCCGCTTTGCCAGCCTTATTCTCGAGGGCGACTACGCGACGGCGCTTGGCGTCGCCCGGCAGCAGGTCGAGAACGGCGCGCAGATGATCGACATCAACATGGATGAGGGCATGCTCGACGCCGAGGCGGCGATGACCACCTTCCTCAACCTCATCGCGGGCGAGCCGGACATCGCCCGCGTGCCGGTCGTCCTGGACTCCTCCAAATGGTCGGTTATTGAAGCCGGCCTCAAGTGCGTCCAGGGCAAGTGTGTGGTTAACAGCATCAGCCTGAAGGAAGGCGAGGAGGAGTTCAAGCG
>JAAYYY010000382.1 GCA_012515125.1 Chloroflexota bacterium | reverse complement strand
GCCAGCGGTCGTGGCGCACGGCGGCCAGCTCGTGGTCGCGCTGCACGTAGCCGAACAGGTTGCCGCGGGGCGTGCGGGTGATGATACGGTCCGCATCGGTGACGGCCGTCGTCAGGAGCATGCCCACAAAGCCGCCGGCGGCGAGTGCGGCGATGCGCGCCTTGGCCTGCTGGCGTTCCGCCTGCGGCACCTGGCTCATCTTTGCCGGCGTGCCCGGCCGGGTCGCTTTGAGCAGGTTGAACCAGGTTCCGTTAATCGTGACCGGCACGCCCGGACTGCGAGAGCAGGGCGTTTCCCGGTAGCAGAGCGCGGCACCCTCGTCTGTCCACACCGGCTCGCCCAGCAACCCGATGCCGCGCAGGGCGGCCAGCATCTGCTGGGCAATGCCCGGCTCCCGGCCGGCGCCCGCCCGCTTCTCCCCCAGCTGCCAGAGCACACTGTCGCGCACCGGCTCGCCATTGCGTGGCCCTTCGGCGTAGAGGTAGGCTGCCGCGCCAAGCAACACGCACGGCCGGTGCGCAGCCGGCCACTGGGCGAGGAAGGTCTCGCTGGTGATACGGGCGGCTTCGAATACCTGGCCGTCCGGCTCGTCGTCCTCGCCGGTGGCGTCGCGGATGACCCTGGCGTAGGCAGCGCGCAACTCCTGCCCGACGTGCAGCCAGTCCCGGCCCTGCTCGAAGAGCGCCACGGGCGGCACGGCCTCCGTGGCCAGCGCCTCGACGTCGGCCCAGTACTGGGCGGCGTGGCGCTCCACGGCGCCGGTCAGGGCGTCGAGCCAGTGGCCCTTGCTGGGCACCAGCTCGCCCTGCAGCTTCTGGCCGAGCAGGGGGCGCAGGCGGTCTGCGAGACAGGCCGGCACCGGCTTGCCCTGACGCACGATGGCTGCCGCAGCCTTGCGCGTCCACACCTTCACCGGCGTCAGGTCGAGGCCGGTCTTGACGCTGCCGTCAATCACCTGCTCTAGCGTCGCCGGCAGCCGCTCGGGCAGGCGGCCGTAAAGTGCTTTGGTCACCATGGCGACGTTGCAGAAGCTGCCCAGCGTGCCCTGGTTGGCCGCCGCGCGGGAAACCGTTGACGCCATCGCGGCGATGGAGTATTCTGTTGTCACTTGAGGACGGTCGTCTGCTTCCTTCAGCTCCCCGTAATGATAGGTGACACTATCAATCCGAGGCGGAAGCAGGCGACTGTTCATTTTGGGGTAGGCGACGTGCCGGCCACCGGGAATGGCCCACTCGATGGAGTGGGAGTTCTCCGTCGGCCTGAGCAGGACGTACTCGCCGAGCTGGTTGGGGGAGCGCCAGGCCAGCACCTTCTTGTCGCCATCACGGTCGGTGAACGGCAGCACCCAGAGCGCGTCGTCGCCGTCGCAGCCGCCGAGCACGTCGACGAGGTAGTCCAGCCAGTCGCCGTCGTTGACCCAGGCCGTCGACGTCGCCGGGTCCAGCTCGATATGGCCGGCCGGGATGTTACGCCCGCCAACCGCGGCCGGGAAGACGTAGTAGCGACCACCGGGCACGGGACAGCGCAGCCGCCGCTCACGCCGGCCGAGCCGGTTGAGGTGCTGCCTGGCAAGTGACCGGGCGATGCCGGCAAACCACATCGGGTGCCCGCCGCTCGCCAGGTACTCGCCGACGTGCCAGCTCGCCAGGTCAGCCAGCTCTTCCTCGGACGCGATGCCGGTGAGCCGGCCCATGACCTCCGCCAGCCGCCCGCCGGCAATGCCCTCCAGGAACAGCTCGCTTTCCAGCTCCATCCACACCAGGAGCTGCTCCGGCTTGAAGAAGGGGTGGAGATTAATCAGGCTCTGGATGTCCAGGCACATCTCGTCGCTCGCGTGCACGGGCACGAGCCCCACAAAGACCTGATTGCCCGCCAGCGCCAGCTCCCCCTTGCTGCTCCCGGCCGGGAAGAGGAAGTCCACGGCCAGGTCGTCCACCACGAGGACGTGTCCCTTCTCCTGCCCGGCCTCGTGCAGGCAGGTGACCTCGAAGCGCCGCGTGCGCAGCAGTTCGCGGCGGTGGCGCTCGTCGAGCTCCGGCCGGCCGGCCAGCCGCTCGACGAAGGTGCGGCCCACGAGGCCGCAGCCGTCCCAGAGCCGGCCGTCCAGCTCAGGACTGTACTCGATGGCGACGCCGGCCGCGTCGAAGAAGCCCCAGAAGCGG
>JAAYYY010000381.1 GCA_012515125.1 Chloroflexota bacterium | reverse complement strand
GCTTTACGATGGACATGGACGTGTTACTCGACCACCGGGGGTTTCCAGTGGATCTGTTTGTGCGCCGGCTTCAGGAAAGCCACTACCATGTGGATCGCATTGCCGTGCAGCGCGCTGTGGTGGAGGGAGGATACTTTAACGTGATCCATCTTACCACCCATATCAAGACCGACTTCTATGTTCCCCGTGGCGAGGAGGCTGGGATCCGGCGGCTGCTGCGCCAGGCGCTGGCGGAGCGAGTCGTTCTGCCGTTCGACGAGATGCGGCAGGCCGCTTACGTCTCGGCCGAAGGCGCCATTGCCAGCAAGCTCTACGCCTTTGCCGAGAGCGGCTCCACCCGCCATCTGGACGACATTGGCTCCATCATCCGCGTCCAGGGGACCAGACTCGATGTGGGAGCGCTTGACATCGTGGCTGCGCGCCTGGGTGTCCTCGGCGCCTGGCGGGCCCTCTGGGAAGAGAACCAGATCAGGTGAGTCAGCTGAAGGGAATGTGTCAGCCACCACGATGGTATCCCGCCGAGAGGACGTACTACCCCCTGGTACGACGCCCGTTTTCGGGGAGCTCAAAGGAGAGAGCATGTCAGGCAGGCACACCATGCCAGATGTCTTCCAGGCTCTCTTCTTATTATAATGGTTTCTCTCCCGCCACCGTTTTCCGGCTACGCGTCCGCCACAGCCAGCTCAATCTGGATGAAATCGCCGGCCGTGACCTGCAGGCTGCGCAGCGGCTCCAGGTAACGCTCGGTGGTGGTGATGCTGGCGTGACCCAGCATCTGCTGGATCTGTCGCAGGTCGGCGCCGCCCTTCAGCGCCAATGCCGCCGCAGTCCGTCGCAGGTCGTGTGCAGCGAACGACGGCTCGCCCTTCTGATTAGTATAGCCCGCGGCCAGCACGTGCTCCCTGACGACGTTGTAGACGGCCTGCGGCGTCAGGTTGCCGTCGGTGTGGCCGCCCCCTTTCGTCTTCACCCGGCCGGCCAGCTGCCCGTCCTTGTTCAGCGCGCGGAAGACCCGGCCGGCGGTTACCCCCGAGGCAGCGGCCCAGCGGTCCAGCGCTGCCTTCACCCAGGACGGCAGACCCACCGAGCGCACCCGGCCGCGCTTACCCACCAGGTCAATAATCGCCCAGCGGCCGTCGCGCTGCTGGATCTGCTCCCAGGCCAGCACCGCCGCCTCTGCGCGGCGCAGCCCGGTCCCCACCATGACGGCGAGCAGCGCCTGGTCGCGCAGCGCCTTGAGCAGGGGGATCTCCTCGCGCTGCCAGCGATAGACCGGTGTGTTGACCAGCTGCTCCGCCTGCTCGACGGTCAGCCAGTTGCCGGCGCGCACGCCCGCCTGGCGCACCCCCTTGACCCGCTCCACGCCGTAGGCCAGGGTGGGGGGGAGCAGGTCATTGTCGGCGGCCTCGGCGGCCAGCTTGCGGATGGCCGAGAGCGCCTGGTTGATGCTGGCCCGGCTCTTGCCCGCGGCGAGCAGCGCCTCGCGGTAGGCGTTGACCGTCGCTTTGCTCAATCCGGGCCGGCCCTGCGCCTCGTACCAGTCGAGGAAGTCGATGAGGGCGCGGCTGTAGGCGCGCTTGCTGTGCGGGCTTTCCACGCTCTGGGTCACCAGGTCGATGATCGTGTACCAGTCGTCGGTGCGGGCGAGGGCTCTATGCTGACCGTCCATGTGTATATCTTATGTCAAATTACTCCTTCTGTCAATAGCTTTCGATAATGGCTATTATCATAATCTATTATATGTACAAAAAGCCGCCCAGCGCCGCCGCCGCCCCGGCGACGATGGGCAGGCTGCGCTGCTTGTTGCGCTTGCCGCGCACCAGGAGCCGCCGCTGTCATAATCGCCGATGTTGAGGCCCGCTGCTTCCGTGCGGCGCAAGCCCGAGCTATACAGCAGAGAAATGATGGCCGCGTCGCGGATGCCCTGCGGCTTGTGGTTGCACGTGTCCAACAGCGCCACCAGCTCGCCCCCGGTTACAGCGCGCCCGGCCGGGACCGTCTCGTCGCGCACGTTCTCCACGGAGGCCGCCTGCTGGTAGGCCTCGGCGCTCACCAGCCCCAGCTTCCAGGCCGCTTTGAGCGTCTGCCGCAGCGCGCTGAGCATCTTGTTGGCTGTCGAGTGGGCGTAACGCTCGGCCAGGATGGCGCGGATCGTTTCCGCGTGCTGGTAGCGGATGGCCTGCCAGGGCACGGCGTCGCGGTCTGCTTCGTCGTCGCCGGTGACAATCTGGGCCATGACGTCGAGCGCCCGGGCCATCGCCGGCCGGCTGCCTGGCGAAAGGCGCGCCAGATAGACGGCCGCCGGGTTCTGGTGGCCGCGCCGCTCGCCGGCGACGAGCTGGTCTCGCTCACGGAGCGAGAGACCCGTTCCACTATGGCGTTTTGGGAGCAAAAGGACGAAAACCTACGCTAGGCTTACTTTCGACGTTGGCTGAAATTCGGTTCGTACGGCAACGGTTGACTTGTACGACATTTTCTATGAAGCCAACCAAAACTGGTTGGC
>JAAYYY010000380.1 GCA_012515125.1 Chloroflexota bacterium | reverse complement strand
GCTTTACGATGGACATGGACGTGTTACTCGACCACCGGGGGTTTCCAGTGGATCTGTTTGTGCGCCGGCTTCAGGAAAGCCACTACCATGTGGATCGCATTGCCGTGCAGCGCGCTGTGGTGGAGGGGGGATACTTTAACGTGATCCATCTTACCACCCATATCAAAACCGACTTCTATATTCCCCGTGACGAGGAGGCTGGGATCCGGCGGCTGCTGCGCCAGGCGCTGGCGGAGCGAGTCGTTCTGCCGTTCGACGAGATGCGGCAGGCCGCTTACGTCTCGGCCGAAGGCGCCATTACCAGCAAGCTCTATGCCTTTGCCGAGAGCGGCTCCACCCGCCATCTGGACGACATTGGCTCCATCATCCGCGTCCAGGGCGACAGACTGGATACCGCCGCCATCGATGTCGTCGCGGCACGCCTGGGTGTGCTCGGCGCCTGGCGCGCGCAGTGGGAACAGAATCGTCGCGATTCTGAATAAAGGTTCCGTGTGGCAGATGTGCCAGGGCGTGGGTGAACAGGACCTTAAGCCAGAATTCATAACGTCCCGTGGAAATGCACCCGGCCGGGTGCGGCGCGACGAGCACAGCGATCGCCGGTTATTCGCTACTCCGCAGAACTCGCTTCTGGTACGGCACAGGCAACAACTCGGCCGCCCGCTGCCTGGCCTCTTCGCCGCGCCGGTCGTAACGCGCCGTCGTTTCCACGCTGGCGTGGCCGGCCAGTTTCTGCACCGTGGCGATGTCGGCCCCCCGCTCGAGCAGATCGCCGACGAAGGTGTAGTGGTCCGACCGGTACGCCCGCCGCAGCGTCGTCGCGCAGCTGTCTAATCCGCACCGCGAGCAGCCTCTGCGTCGCCGGCTGTGTAGCCGTAGAGGACCACCGTATTTGCCGGGGTAATGCCCTTTGCCGATAGGAATGCCGCGAACTCGTCCGTCGCCATCGCCGCCGTCCAGCCCAGCGGACAGGCCACGGCGCCGGGGAGGTGCCCGCCCCGCTTTTCTCCCTGCAGGCGCCAGCCGTTATAGGCAGCCATCGGACGAACATCGACGACGACGGCCGCCGGATTCACAAGCTGCTCGGCCAGCTCATCTGTTGAAGGGGGATTTATTCTGGGAGCACAACAGGTTGCCATATTGGCACCTGACGTCGAGTAGCGACGACAGCTCCAACGAAGGCAGGGAATGGCCGTTGGGTTAATCGGCGGGAATCATATTGGGCCACAGTTCATACGTCAACAAAAGGTTGTGCGGGCAATCATAGCCTGACATCTGCAGCGCTCCATGGCGCTTCTACCTGGAGGCGAGGCAACTGACCATATAGGAAGCCGAGCGACACACTCGTCATCGCTAAGATGATTACCGCCCGCATGGGAATCCTTCAGGCGCGTAGGGAGTGTTTGGCACGATGCTTGAGCGTACATCTGATGCCCGACGATAAACTCAGCCATCACACCTCTCCATGAAACGTCTCTTAGAATTTATATATAGAGATAATTCTTCTGACTGACATTATTGCTGCCCAAAATGTGCGCTAAAATACAGAAAGGTTCAGTCAGTTTAGCCCTGCGCTTACAAGAGCCGAATCCGGCGAGGGACCGGCAATCCAACGCGAGACAATACTTGTCATAACTGGTAATTTGCGCCAATTTATAACTGCTAATAAAGAGGCATCATATCAGTAGTAAGCTCGATGTACGCGCGCGTATGCAGGCCATCCGGCGCGCACAGGAGTTGAAGCTCCTCCAGCTCCTTCGTGCGTGGCAGATCGTGGCTGCCTGCCGGTTCTTCCTTTTCCCCCTGACCGCAGACGGCGAATTTCCCCAAGATATCCCTAGCGTACCAGGCCCTGGCCGGAGAGATGGCTTCCTTCCAGCGCAGCCAGTTCCAGGCCCGCGACGCCGGCCTGCTTCCCGACATCCCGGTGGCAGTGATCAGCTCGTCGCTGGTGCAGGATTTTCCACCCGGCTTTTCCGACGGCGTTAAGCGTGCCCGGGATGAACTGCAGTCCGTCCAGGGCCGGATGGCGACCATGCCTCAGGTCATCGCCGCTGACAACGGACATCTCGACCAGCCCGGGATGATTATCGAAACAGGCGTGGACATGGTGGCCCTGAACCGGGGAAAATAGACTGGATCAGGGTGGCATCGATTCACAGAGTCGCAGTCTCCACTCTCTATCTGCTCGGCCGGGAAGCCAGGCGGCCTGCTAGAGAGTGGACCCTTGAATCTCCGCGCCTGCCTCGTGCGCTCAAACCAGAGGACCACGCAATTCAGGAGGATGGAGGATAGAAAATCCGGGCAGACCCTGGCTGGCAAAAGAAATTTACAGAGGTATAATGTTGTGTGTCCGAACATGCCGGCCGTCACTTCCGATGGCGGGCTGCAATGCGGAGCCACCAGAATTCAGGCGGTGCAGGGAAGAGGCCCATCTAGGGAGCCGACCGCCAGGAGACGATCGTCGTGCAGCCTGACACGGGGCGAGCGCTGCGCTGGCAATGCCGGTGCAAAGTCGAGCGAGCGCTTTTTCTTCCGGGTCGCACAACGCCACCTGGAGGACCGTTCTTCAGGATGAAGTCTTCGAGAGGCCTGCGATGGAGAGGCCGCTGCCCGTCGCACCGCAGCCGAACTCTGCTGGTGACCCGCGCATCCGCCCGGGGGATAGCCGTCATGCTGGGCGACAGTCTTTTCCACGTCGAGGCAGGACGGCCGGTAAACTGGCCGCTGCTACGCTCGGGCGCGCGCCGGATCTGGAGGTGCTGCGCGCCCCGAAATCCAATTACCTCCTGGCAGATCGGGAGGATCTGCTGTGCCTGCACGGGGAAGGAGCTGACAAAGAGCTGTCGTCCGGTCTGGAAGGGCATGAGACCGGCATAGATCCCACAAAGAAGAAGGAGAGAACAATGAAGCACTCACGATCGCGTTTCCTTTTACTCGTTGTCGCCCTGGCGATGCTCTTTACCCTGGCTGCCTGTGGGGGGCAAGAGGCGCCAGAAGTCGACGAAGAAGAACCCGTAGAAGAAGTTGATGCAGGCGAGGAGGTAGCGGCAGAACCCGAGGGCGAGCAGGTTACCGTCCGGGTTCTGACCATGCAGCAGGCAGGTCCGACGCCCGAAGAGATGAATGCCATCGTCGATTCGTTCAATGAGACCCAGCCCGGCATCGTCGTGCAGATCGACTACGTCTCCTACGATGCCTTACATGACAAAATCGTCACGTCGATGGCCTCCAGCCCGCCTGCCTATGACGTCATCCTCGTTGACGACATCTGGTATGCCGAGTTTGCCGATTCGGGCTACCTCTGGGATGTCACCGACCTCGTCGGCGACGAAACGATCTCCAATATCTTCGACTCCGCCTGGGGCATCTCCACCGTCGATGGCCGCATCTATGGCATGCCCTGGCTCCTGGATGCCAAATACTTCTTCTACAACGAAGCGCTGCTCAGCGAGGCCGGCTTCGACGCCCCGCCGCGCACCTGGGAAGAGCTGGTCGCCCAATCGCAAGCCATCAAGGAACAGGGCATTGTCGAGTATCCTATCGTCTGGTCCTGGGCCCAGGCCGAGGCGGCTATCTGCGACCTGGTGACGCTGCTGCAGGGCAATGGCAGCGGGTTTGTCGATGACCAGGGTAATCCGATCTTCAACGACGAGGCCGGCGTGGAAGCGCTGGCGTGGATGGTCGATACAGTCAACCAGGGCATCTCCAACCCGGCTTCCATCTCCTATGTCGAGGAGGACGTGCGTAACGTCTTCTCCTCCGGCAACGCCGTGTTTGCCACTAACTGGCTCTACATGTACGAGCTGGCCGACCTCGACCCGGCCGAGTCGCAGATCACGGGCGACGTGCGTATGGCCCTGATGCCCGTTTTCGAAGAGCAGCTTGCAGCGGGCGTCGATAGCGCCACCATCAACGGCTCCATGGGCTTTTCGGTCGTCGCCGGCTCGCCCAACGCCGAAGCCGCCTGGGAGTACGTGAAGTACCTCACCAGCGAAGCGATCCAGATGCAGTATGCGTCCCATCTGCTGCCCGTCTGGGAAACGGCTTATGAGGGTGAAAACCTGGAGACGCTGGCCGAGATGAACCCGGCTACAGAAGCCACCGTGCCGATGTTCAGCGAGCAGTTCCCCTATGCACACGTGCGGCCCAAGGTGCCCTTCTACCCCGAAGCCTCCAAGACGCTCCAGCTGGCGATGCAGCGCGCCCTCACCGGACAGGCATCGCCCCAGGAAGCGCTTGACGAAGCAGCGGCAACCTGGAACGAGCTGCGCGGAGAGTAGACCCAACAGCCGGCAGACGCCGGAATAAGGTTGGCGTGGTGGCGGGGGGAGAGCGCCGTAGCTCTCCCCCCGCCCAGAGTAACGTGCCGATGAATCCACCTTCCCGCCTTCGCCGCATGACCCTGCGCCAGCGCGAGGTCCTGGCCAGCCTGGGCTTCGTTCTGCCCAGTATCCTCATCATCGCCGCGGTCTCCGTTTTTCCCATCGTGGCGACCTTCGTGCTCAGTTTTACGGAGACGAAGATTGCCGAGCTGGTCCCCAGGGATTTTGTCGGCCTCAGCAACTACGCCGGCTACCTCTCCAACGCCACTTTCTGGGACACCATCGGCCGCACCAGCTACTTCACCTTCGTCTCTGTGGGCGTCGAGCTGCTGTTGGGGCTGGCTATCGCTGTCCTCATCCAGTCCCACCCACCCGGCTGGCGCTTTCTGCGTCTCAGCCTCATCATCCCCTGGGCCGTGCCCACCATCGTCAACGGCGCCCTCTGGCGCTGGATCTACAATGCCGACTACGGCGCGCTCAACGCCCTGCTCGTGCAGAGCGGCCTCGTCGAGCGTTATATCCCCTGGCTCACGCGCCCGTTTCTCTCGCTCAACCTGGTCATCCTGGCCGATATCTGGCATAGCGTGCCTTTTGTCGCCCTCATCCTCCAGGCGGCGCTGGCCACCATCCCCGACGAGCTGGAAGAGGCCGCCGCCGTAGACGGAGCTACCGCCTGGCAGCGCTTCCTGCACGTGCGCCTGCCGCTGCTGCGCGCGGCTATTCTCGTCGTGCTCGTCATCCGCACCGTGGAAGCGTTCCGCGTCTTCGACATTGTCTACGTCATCACCCAGGGAGGGCCCGCCTTCGGCACCGTGACCATCTCCTACCTCACCTACCTGGAAACCTTCTCCTACGGCAACCTGGGTAAAGGTTCTTCGCTCTCCTTTCTCATTTCCATCTTCACCCTGATTATGGCCCTTTTCTACTTCCGCATCTTCTATCGCTCGGAGCCGCGTTCATGAAACGGACAACGCCCCTGCAGAGGATACTCAAGCTCGTCTTCACCATCCTCGTCCTCCTTTTCATCTACGCGCCCGTTGCCTGGCTGCTGATCTCCAGCATCTCCACCCGCGCCGACCTGCTGGCCAAGCCGTTGCGCTGGATTCCGCCCAATCTCACCTTCCAGAACTACCGGGACATCCTCCTGCCGGGCACGGCCGTGTCGGAAGTAGCCGCGACCTTCAAGCGTACGTTATTGAATTCCTTTATTGTGGCCGGCTCCACCACGCTCATCTGCCTCTCCGTGGGCTCGCTGGCGGCCTACGCGCTGGCCCGCCTCCAGCTGCCGTTCCGCCGCTTCTACCTCGTCGGCATTCTCGCCACGCGCATGATCCCCGAAGTATCCCTGGTCATCCCCCTTTACATCATCGCGGCGCGCGCCGGCATGATCAACAATCCCATCACCCTGATCATTACCTACCTCAGCTTCGCTCTGCCCTTTGCCATCTGGATGCTGGCCGCCTTTTTTGAGACGGTGCCCCGCGAGCTGGAAGATGCGGCCACCATCGACGGCACGACCCGGCTGGGCACCCTCTTCCGGGTCATTCTGCCCGTCGCCGCCCCCGGCCTCGTCTCTACCGCCATCTTTACCTTCCTCCTGGCCTGGGACGAGTTCTTTTTTGCCCTCATCTTCACCAGCACGATTGAGGCCAAGACGGTTCCCGTCGCCATTGCCGAGTTCACCGGCCGTTATGCTGTAGACATTACGGCGATGATGACCGGCGGTGTGCTCGCCGCGCTGCCGCCCCTGCTCCTTGCCCTGCTCTTCCAGCGCTATATTGTCAGCGGCCTCGTCGCCGGCGCCGTCAAAGGGTAGCTGCCAGATGCGCGCCGTCGTCGGCATTGACCTGGGAGGCACCCTCGTGCGCGCCGGCGCCCTCGATCCAGAAGGGCAGCTGCTGGCGTGGGCGGAGACCCCTATTGAGGCCGCGCGCGGACCGGCAGCCGGCGTTCAGCGGATCACCGGCCTGGTCCACGACATTCTCCGCCAGATCGGGGCCGTGCAGCTTCTGGGCATTGGCATCGGCTCCACCGGCCCGGTAGACCGGCAACTGGGCGCCATTCAGAACCCACACACGCTGCCCACCTGGGAAAACGTAGACGTGGTCTCCCCATTGCAGGACCATTTCGGCGTGCCTGTCACGCTGGAGAACGACGCCGACGCCGCCGCGCTGGGCGAGTATTGGCGCGGGGCTGGCGGCGGTCTGGACCGGCTGGTCATGGTCACTGTAGGGACCGGCATTGGCGCTGCCTTTGTCTATCGTGGCGAGATTTATCGCGGCGTGCAGGGCCACCATCCCGAGACAGGGCACAACGTCATCGACGCCAGCGGCCCACCTTGCTATTGCGGCGCCTGTGGCTGCTGGGAAAGCCTCGCCTCGGGGCCGGCCATCGCCCGGCGGGCGCAGGAAGCGGTCCTGGAAGCCGCCACGCCGACCTCGCTGCTGGCTCGCGCCGGCGGCGACGTAACGGCTATCGACGCCCGCCTGGTGGCCGAAGCAGCAGCTGGCGGCGATCTCTTGGCCCGGCAGGTCATCGCGGAGTCGGCGCGCTACCTGGCCCTGGGCCTCGTCAACGTCATCCAGTTCCTGCTACCACAGCGTATTATTCTCGGCGGCGGCGTCATGCGCAGCTATGAGCTGTTCCGCCCCGTCGTTGAATCGGTCATTACCCAACACAACGTCATGGCGCCCACCCACCTCGTCGAGATGCGTCCTGCCCTGCTCGGCCAGCAGGCCGGGGTCGTTGGCGCCGGCTATGCTGTCTACCAGCTTCTCCAGGGAGAAAAATGAAAGTCAATCGCTACGTCGAAGATATCCTTGCCCAGCCACAAGCCCTGCAAGACACCGTGGCGCGCTACGAGCCCGCAGCCTTTACGCCCCTGGCGGAAGAAGTTCGCTCCGGCGCTTACGATCGCATCGTCCTCAGCGGCATGGGCTCCTCCCACTTCGCTGCCTATCCGGCCTGGCTGCGGCTGGTCCAACAGGGGCTGCCCGCCTGGACGGTCCCCAGCGCCGAATTACTGCATGATGCGCTCTCCCTGGTGACCGAGGAGAGCCTTCTCTGGCTGACCTCCCAATCGGGCGCCAGTATCGAGGTGCAGGCCCTCGTCGAGCGTCTGGCGCCGCAGCGCCCGCGTACCCTGCTGGCGACGACCGCCTATCCCGACAGCCCGCTGGGTAGCGCCGCCGGCGTTCTCCTGCAGCTCCACTTTGGCGACGAGTCCACGGTCAGCACCGGCAGCTACCTGACCACCCTCGCCGTGCAGCATCTGGCCCTGACGCAGATCGCCGGCGGCGACGTCGAACAGGCCATCCGGGACGTGGCCGGCACGGGCGAAGCGCTGGCGACCTATCTGGAGACATGGCAGCAACGGGTAGAGGAGTGGGTGCGGCTGGTGGGCGTGCCGCGACCCCTCTACATTGTCGGGCGCGGCCCTTCCCTGGCAGCCGTCGAAACGGGTAGCCTGATTATCAAGGAGTCGGCCAAATTCCCGGTGGAAGGTATGAGCGCGGCCCAGTTCCGCCACGGCCCGCTGGAAATGGCCGACGAGCGGCTGACCGTGCTCGTGTTCGCCGGCTCTGAAGCGGCGCGCCCTCTGAACGAGCGGCTGGCTCGGGAACTACAGGACTACGGAGCCGTCGTCGTCTGGCTCGATTGGACCCCACACCCTGCTTTGCCGACCGTGCTTCTGCCCTCTGCCTGCCCGGCGACCGCACCCATTGCCGAGATGGTCCCTTTGCAGCTACTCAGCCTGGCGCTGGCGCGGCAGACGGGCGTCGAAGCGGGCGTCTTTCGCCATATCGGTAAGGTGACCCGGACGGAGTAGGCGGGAACGCCCAGCAACGCGCCTGAGTCGTCCGCGAGTGCAGCCGCCGCGTCGGTGAAGCGGGTCCGGGCAAACAGCGCGTAGTGGACCTGCCAGCCTTCATCCGGGACGCCCGGCGGGGCCTTCTCCAACAGCTCGCGCACGACGCGGCTGAGCGGCCGTGGCCACCACCTGCACTTCCCCAGGAGGATGGCCTGCTCCTGCCAGCTGACGGCCACGACATCCACCTGGCTGTCCGGTGCCCAGTGACTGCCCACCATCTCGGGCAAAAGGGCGGGACGGCGGTGGCCATCACGCGCAGCCACTCCCGGCACAGCTCCTCAAAGGCCGTGACGCCGACAGAGGCGCGGAACTGCTCGGCGATGCGCTCCCAGAGCAGGACGGCCCGGCCGCGCTCAATCATCTACAGATGGGCCTCGATGAAACGAAAGGTGAAGCACAGGTAGGGCCGGCCAGATGATAGCGGCTGAGCGTGGTTGGCAAGTGCGATCGTCCATCCAGGTCCGAGAAGTACCTTTAATAAACATAGATTATGTTAATTTGTCGCTACTGATAATTCGCGCCAGGCTGCAGGTATTCAACATAGCTCGTCCCAGG
>JAAYYY010000379.1 GCA_012515125.1 Chloroflexota bacterium | reverse complement strand
CCTATGCCGGCTGGGCCAGCCCGGTCGTCAAACGGATAGCCGCCGAGCACGCCGTGGACCTCAACCGGGTGGAAGGCACGGGCCGCGGCGGGCGCATCACCAAAAAGGACATCCTGGCCTATCTGGAGATGCGCGAAAAGGTGGAGGCAGCGCCGCAGGTCGAGGAGGCGCCCGCAGCGCGCCTCGCGCCACAGCCGGCGGCAGAGCCCGCCGCGAAGCGAGCGCCCGAACCGCCGGCCGTCCGGCTACCCGGCGAGCTGCTGCCGCACACGAACATGCGCCGCCGCATCGCCGAGCACATGGTCGCCAGCAAGCGCACCAGCCCGCACGTCACGACCGTATTTGAGGCCGACTTTTCGCGCGTCGTCGCCCACCGCGCGGCCCATAAGGCGGAGTTTGAGCGCAGTGGCGCCCGCCTGACCTTCACCCCCTACCTGATCGCCGCTACGGCGCAGGCGTTGCGCGAGCATCCACGGGTCAACAGTAGCTGGAGCGACGACGGTCTGGTTCTCCACGGCGAGATCAACATCGGCATGGCCACGGCGCTCGAAGACGGCCTGATCGTGCCGGTGATCCGGAACGCCGACCATTACAACCTGATCGGCCTGGCGCGGCAGGTGAACGACCTCGCCGAGCGGGCGCGCAACAACCAGCTTCGCCCGGCCGAAGTGCAGGGCGGCACGTTCAGCATTACCAACCACGGCACGAGCGGCAGCCTTTTTGCCACGCCGATCATCAACCAGCCGCAGACGGGCATTCTCGGCGTGGGCGTCATCGAGAAGCGAGTCAAGGTCATCGACGATGCGATTGCCATCCGGCCGATGGCCTACCTCAGCTTCACCTTTGACCACCGCGTGCTCGACGGCGCCAGCGCCGACTATTTCGTCGCGCGCATCAAAGAGCTGATCGAGAACTGGGAGTAAGGTGGCGCCGTCCGGCCAGACCCCTGCCCGCCAGAAGGACAGCTACTGCTCCTACTGCGGCGCGCCCTTTGCCGCCGACCAGGGGTGGCCTCGCCTGTGCGCGCAGTGCGGGCAGTGGAGCTACCGCAACCCGCTTCCGGTGACGGTCGTTCTGCTGCCGGTGGGCGATGGTGTGCTCGCCGTGCGGCGGGCGCATAGCCCCGGAAACGGCCGGCTCGCCCTGCCCGGCGGCTTTATCGAGCTGCCGGAATCGTGGCAGGAGGCTGGCGCCCGCGAGTTGCGGGAAGAAACGGGCGTGACGGTCGATCCCGATAGCCTGACAGTCTATCGTGTCTACAGCGCACCCGACGGCACGCTGCTCATCTTCGCCCTCGCCCCGCCCCACTCCGCCGATGAGCTACCCCCTTTCTCGCCCTCGCCGGAGGCCAGCGAGCGCGTTATTCTGACCGCGCCAACCGAGCTGGCCTTTTCGCTGCATACGCGCGTGCTGGCCGAATACTTCTCAGAACGCGACGCGCCGTAATCAGGGCTGCTGCCGCCGCAGCTCGTAGAGGAGTAGACCCGCCGCCACCGCCAGATTGAGCGACGAAGCCGTGCCGACCATGGGAATGGACACGGCCCGATCGGCGCGCTCGATGACGTCCGCGGGTAGCCCTTCCGCTTCGCTGCCCAGCAGCAGGAGCGCCGGAAAGAGATAGCCCGGGTCGCGGTAATCGCGCGGCGCCCGGCCAGACGTGGCGATGGTAAAGAGATCGTGCTGCTCCGCCCACTCCCAGAGGGCGTCCATCCTTTCGACCGCCGCCACCGGAATGTTAAAAAGTGTGCCCATGCTCGCTTTCACCGCCGTCGGGTGGAACGGGTCGGTCGTCTGCCCGACGAGGACCAGGCCCGCCGCGCCCATGCCGTCCATAGTGCGCAGGATGGTTCCCACGTTGCCTGGATCGCCGACGTCGCTGGCGGCGACGAAGATGGCGTCCGGCGTGACGGGCAGCGATTCCAGGGGGTGCAGGCGGGCCGCGACGATGGCGCCCAGGCCGGTCGGGTTGTCGCGCTGGGAGAATGCGCGGAAAACGTCGTCGCTGACCGCCGCCGTCTCACCACCCCTCGCTTCGAACTGACGGATCGCGCTGCGGGCGACCTCGCTTGTCAGCAGCCCGGGCGCGTAGACCAGCAGCTCTACCGGCGCCTCACGCTCCAGCGCGCTGAGCACGACGCGAATCCCTTCGACGTAGAAGGCGCCTTCCTCCTGGCGCTGCTTTTTGCGCTCCAGCGCACGGATGCGTTTGACCAGCGGGTTGCGATGGCTGGTGATCACCGGGCCGGCCTCAGGCGGGCGGCTGCGTGGACGACTGCACCGGCAGCGAGGTCACCTTCCGTTTGGTCTTGCTCTTGGGCGGCGCAGGCAGCAGCGCGACGTCCAACACCTCACCCATGCGCTCGGCCAGCACGATCTTGAGGCCCTTGCGCAGCCGCGCCGGAATCTCGTGCAGGTCGTTCTGGTTCTTCTTGGGCATGACGAAGGTCGAGATGCCGGCGCGCCGGGCCGCCAGCGCTTTCTCGCGAATGCCGCCGACGGCAAGCACCCGCCCGCGCAGCGTAATCTCGCCGGTCATACTCACGTCGCGGCGGATGGGCCGCCCGGTAAAGGCGGAAATGAGGGCCGTCGCCAGGGCCACGCCTGCCGATGGGCCGTCCTTAGGAACCGCCCCTTCGGGCACGTGGATGTGCACGTCCACGCTCTCGAAGAGATCGTCGGCGAGGCCGAGCTGCTTGGCCTGGCTGCGGGTATAGCTGAGGGCGGCCTGCGCGCTCTCCTGCATCACGTCGCCGAGCTGCCCGGTCAGGGTGAGCTGCCCCTTACCCGGCATCAGGTTGACCTCGATAAACATCGT
>JAAYYY010000378.1 GCA_012515125.1 Chloroflexota bacterium | reverse complement strand
GGCGCGGCCCTTCCGGGTAGGGGAGCGCCAGCTTCTGGGCGAAGGAGAGGCCGTCGCGTTGGGCCGCCAGATCCCAGACCGCCTGCTCCAGCGACGCCTTGGCCAGCGGGTGGCCGCGCACGAAGCGGAAGCGCGGCGCGATCTGCTCCGGCTCGTCCAGCTCTGCGCCGAGCAGGGCCGGGATGAGGAAATCCTTGAGGATGTGCCACGCTGTGTGCACCGTCTCGTAGCTGTAGCCGGGGTCGTTGGTGGCCACGCACTCGCCCCAGCCCTGCAGCCCGTCCGCGTAGACGGTGACGATGATGGCGTCGCGCTGCTGCTGGGGGCCAAAGCTGGTCACGAACGGCGCGACGAGCATCTGGCTGATGTGATAGAGGTCGATCGCTTCGATGCGCATAATGGCTTCGCTCACTCTCAGGCGTGCTGGTAGGTCAGGACGTAGTAGGAGTGGGGCCGCCCCTGCTCGTCTTCCCGCCGGGCAAAGTCTGTGACGACGTAATGGTGGGCAAAGTAATGCTCGAAGAGCACGCGGGTGTGGGCGCGCCAGTCGCGGGCCAGCTCCAGGTCGCGCTCCTTGATGGCCTGGATACTCGCCGGGATCTCCACAAGCACGATGTTCGCCTCGCTCTCGGCGAAGGCCGCGGGCGGCACCGGCAGCCCCTCGTCGTTCCACTCCGCCTCGTTGATCAGCTCGGCGCGCCCGCCCAGCAGCTGTTCGTAGCTCAGCGGGCGGCGGTTGTGGCCAACGCGCCCGCGCACGCGGTTGCCGGTCACCCACCACTCGACGTAGAAGCGGTCGGTGTTCAGCCCGGCGTTGATGCCGCCCAGCTCGCCGTGGTAATCACGCACGTAGCGGTGGCAGATGGCGCCGAGCTTGCCGATGTTCAGCCAGCCGTTGCGGCTCTCCAGCGGGTCGTAGGTCCAGGTGACCAGGCGCACGCCGAGGCGCAGGGCAAATTCGCGCTGGGCGACTTTGAGCTGGTAGCCGACGCTCCGGTTACGGTATTCGGGCAGCACGCCCATGATCGTCGAGTAGAGCTGCAGCCGAGCCGCCGCCACCTGGTCGATGCGGTTGTGCAGCCCCTGGACGGTGCCGAGTACGCCGAAGACGAAGCCGACCAGCTCCTCGCCGTCGTAGGCGCCGAGCAGCAGGCCGCCGTTGAACTGGATGGCGTGCATCGTCCGGCCGGGAATGATCTCGATGTCGGGCATGTCCCAGGCGCGCCGCTGGATTTCCTCCAGCTTGTGGGCGTCTTCGGTAGATTCGATGGTGCGAATCTCAATGGCCATAAGCGTTCTTTACTCTCTTCCTGTCTGGTCGGATCGTCAGCGCAAATACCAGCCCAGCAAGCCCTCGGCCCAGACGACGGCGACGATCCCGGCAACCGCCAGGAACGGGCCATAGGCCAGGTAAGAGCGCATGGTCAGGCGGCGGGTGAGCAGCAGCAGGGCCGTAATCAGCCCGCCGAGCAGGATGCCCAGGACGAGGGCCAGGAGGACCAGCGGAAAGCCGGTCATCGCGCCGATCATCGTCGCCAGGGTCACGTCGCCAAAACCGAGCGCCCCCGCGCCGAGCAGCCGGCTGCCCACCCAGTAGAGCACGAAAAAGAAGACGAAGCCCGTTACCGCGCCGAGTAGCGCCATCGGCAGGCTGTTGTAGCTGACGAAGAGGCTGCCCAGCAGCCCCAGCAGCGTGCCGGGAAAGGTCACCGCGTGCAGGATCAGCCGGTGCTCCAGGTCGGTAACGATGACCAGGATGAACAGGGCGACGTAGAGCGCCCCGAACAGCAGGTCGGCCGGCCGGTCGAGCAGGAAGGGCAGGGCCGCAAAAATCAGCGCCGTGCCTACCTCTACCCACAGCTCGCGGCGGCGCACGGGGAAATCGCAGCTTGGGCAGCGCTCGCCGCGGAGGGTGCGCACCATCGCCAGCCAGCCGGAGGGCGCGCGGGGCGTGAGGCAGTTAATACAGCGCGGCCGTTGGGGCCGGATGTGCTGCGGCAGGTCGTCGGCCAGGACGTTGAGCGCGGCCCCCACCAGCAGGCCGAGCAGAGCAAAGAGGGCCGCGATGAGCAGGCCGGGCAGAGAGAGCAGCGAGTATGCCATGCTGCGGATTATAGTGGCAAATGAGGAGAGACGAAAACGATTATTGACGCCTGCCCGGCGCTCATGCTATCCTGTTCGCAACTGGCAGGGGCCGGCATTGGCCCTTGCCCACGTGAGGACGACGATGGCTACCGTCAGCAATTACAGCCGGCTTGAACTGCCGCTTCCTGGCTCGAACCAGGCACGTTGCTGGCGTTTGCCCGCCGTTCCCGCCTGACGACCGTTTGTAAGCGACGAGAAAGGCCACGGGCAGCCCCAGCCCGTGGCCTTTTTGGATCCCGCTCCGGCGTATCCGCGAGCGGCGCAGGCCACGGCAGGCTGTCCCCAATCTGGAGGACGTGATCATGACCGCACAGGTTGAGTTCCGCACACTGGAAGCAAAGTGGCGCCCCTACTGGCAGGAGATCGGCCTCTACCGCACCGGGGAGGCGCCGGACAGGCCGAAACATTACATTCTGGACTTCTTCCCCTACCCGTCGGGCGCCGGCCTCTCGGTAGGACACTGCCGCAACTACGTGCCCACCTGTATCGCCGCGCGCTACCTGCGCATGACCGGTCACAACGTCCTGCACCCGATGGGCTGGGACGCCTTCGGCCTGCCCGCCGAAAACCACGCCCTGCGCACCGGAACGCATCCGGCGATCAGCAGCCGCCGCAATGCCGACAACTACCGCCGCCAGCTGCAGCTCATCGAATGCAGCTACGACTGGTCGCGGGAGATCAACTCGACCGACCCGGACTACTACCGCTGGACGCAGTGGATCTTCCTGCTGCTCTACGAGCGCGGGCTGGCCTACCGCGCCGAGGGGCAGCAGTGGTGGTGCCCCAAGGACCGCACCATCCTGGCTAACGAGCAGGTCGAGGGCGGGCGCTGCTGGCGCTGCGGCACGCCGGTCGAGCGCAAGACGCTGCCGCAGTGGTATCTGCGCATCACGGCCTACGCCGACCGGCTGCTGGACGACCTGGCTATGGTCGATTGGCCGGAGCCGATTAAGGCGATGCAGCGCAACTGGATCGGCCGCAGCCCCGGCGCCGACGTGCAGTTCGCCGTCGAGGGCAGCGAGGAGACGATCACGGTCTTCACCACCCGGCCCGATACGTTGTTCGGCGTTACCTACCTGGCGCTGGCACCAGAGCATCCGCTGGTAGCCCGGCTGACCGCGCCAGAGGTGCAGGAGGCAGTCGCCGCCTTCGTGGCGGAGGCCCAGCGCGAGAGCGACGTGGAGCGGCAGGCGCTGGCTCAGGGGCCGGCCGGGCAGTTCACCGGTCGTTATGCCGTGCATCCCCTGACCGGCGCGCGGCTGCCCATCTGGGTCGCCAACTACGTGGTCGGCGGCTATGGGCACGGCGCGATCATGGGCGTGCCTGCCCACGACGAGCGCGATCAGGCCTTCGCCGCTCGCTACAACTTGCCGGAGGTCGCCGTGGTGCAGGGGCCGGAGGAAGCCGCGGGCTGCTACACCGGCGAAGGCATCCTGATCAACTCGGGCGCCTATGACGGGCTGCCTTCGCCAGAAGCACGTGAGGCTATCGTCGCCGAGCTGCAGCAGCGCGGTCTGGGCGAGGCCGCCGTCCGCTACCATCTGCGCGACTGGCTGGTCTCCCGCCAGCGCTACTGGGGCACGCCGATCCCCATCGTACATTGTGCGCAGTGCGGCATCGTGCCCCTGCCGGCCAGCGCGCTGCCGCTGGAGCTGCCGCCGCTGGACGATTTCGCGCCGCCGGGGGACGGCAGCTCGCCGCTGGCCCGCGTGACGGAATGGGTGGAGACGACCTGCCCGCGCTGCGAGGGTCCGGCTCGACGGGAAACGGACACAATGGACGGCACGGTCTGTTCGTCCTGGTACTTCCTGCGCTTCGCCAGCCCGCACGACCACGAGCGAGCCTTTGACCCGGAAGCGGTAAGCTACTGGCTGCCGGTGGACACTTACGTCGGCGGGGCCGAGCACGCCGTCTCCCACCTGCTGTTCGCGCGCTTTGTGACGAAGGCGCTGCACGACGCGGGGCTGCTGCCCTTCGTCGAGCCGTTCGCCCGGCTGCGCAACCAGGGCGTGCTGCACGCGCCGGACGGGCAGCGCATGTCCAAGAGCCGGGGCAACGTGATCACGCCGGACGAGGTCGTGGCCGAACACGGAGTGGACGCGCTGCGCACCTACGTCGTCTTCATCGCCCCCTTTGATGCCAGCGTCACCTGGGACGAGAGCGGCATCCGTGGCGTGACGCGCTTCCTGTCGCGCTTCTACGCCCTGGCGCACGACGTGGCGACGGGAGAGATTGGCCGGGAAGATGCGCCCGGCGACGAGGCGCTGCGGCGGCTGCAGCACGCCACCGTGGCCCGCGTCACAGACGACATGGAGGCATTCAAGTACAATACGGCCGTCGCCGCGCTCATGGCCTGGCTGAACGAGCTGGAAGCGGCGCGTGACCGGGAGATCAGCCCGGCCCAGTGGCGCGAGATGGCCGGCGTGATTACCATTCTGCTGGCGCCGTTCGCCCCGTTCCTGGCCGAGGAGGTCTGGCAGGTGTTGCTGGGCCACGGCGAGACGGTCCATCGCCAGCCCTGGCCCGCCTACGACCCGGCGCTGCTGGAAGGAGGCATCATAACGCTGGCCGTCCAGGTCGACGGCCGGCTGCGCGACACGATAACCGTGCCGGCAGGCGCCTCCGAAGAAGAGGTGCAGGCGGCGGCGCTGGCCCAGCCTCGCGTCCAGGTCCATCTGGACGGCCGGGCCATAAGCCGGGTTATCGTCGTGCCGGGCCGGGTGGTGAACGTCGTCACCGGCTGAGGGCGCATAAGCGTGTATGACCAGACGAACAGGTTGTTTCCGACCCCTGGTTGCCCTTCTCTCTGTCCTGCTTGCCGCTGGGCTGCTGGCGTATCGCTACGTGAGTAGCCGGGTTAATCTGGCAAGCATGGCTTCCCCCGCCGGTCAGGCCGAGGTGCAGGCGCCTCCGGGCTTCGCCGCCAACGTCTACGCCGGTGGGCTACAGGGGCCGCGCTTTATGGCGCTCGGCCCGGATAGGGCAGTCTACGTGGCCGAGCGCGGCGCCGGGCAGATCGTGCGCCTGCCGGACGTGGACGGCGACGGGATAGCGGATGGCGTCGAGGTCTATGCTACCGGGCTGGATAGTCCTCACAGCCTGGTCTATCACGAGGACGCCTGGTACGTAGGGGTGCCTACCGGCGTGGTGCGCCTGCGCGACACCGACGGCGACGGGCGGGCCGACGAGCAGGCGGCTGTCGTGGACGGCGTTCCCGGCGACGGCAACCACCGCACGCGCACGGTCCTTTTCCTGCCTGACGGGCGCATGGTGCTCTCCGTCGGCTCTAGCTGCAACGTTTGCGTAGAAGAAGATCCGCGCCGCGCGGCCATTCTCGTCTACGACAGCGCCGGGGGCGAGAACGAGCGCATCTATGCCTCCGGTTTGCGTAACGCCGTGGGCCTCGCCCTGCACCCGGAGAGCGGCGAGCTGTGGGCGACGAACAACGGGCGCGACCTGATGGGCGACGAGCTGCCTCCGGAGAATGTCTATATCATCCGCGAGGGCGCCGACTACGGCTGGCCCGCCTGCCACAGCGGCGACATCGTAGATCCCGATTTCGGCTCGGAAGGGGCGTGTGCGGGCGTCGGGCAGCCGGTTGTGGAGATGCAGGCCCACTCGGCGCCGCTCGGCCTGACCTTCTACGACGGCGAGACGTTCCCCGAGGAATATCGCGGCGACCTGTTCATCGCCTTCCACGGTTCGTGGAACCGTAGCGAGCCGACCGGCTACAGGGTCGTGCGCCTGCCCTTTACGGACGGCGAGCCGGCGGACGGCGTGGTGGACTTCGCGACAGGCTGGCTGGACGAGGCGAGCGGCGACGTGCCGGGCCGCCCGGTTGACGTGCTCGTCGGGGCCGACGGCGCGCTCTATGTCAGCGACGACAAGGGCGGCTATATTTACCGCATCCAATACGAGGGATAACGCCGATGGAAGAGATGACACCGGCCGAGCGCCGCGCCTTTCTGCAGGCAGGCGCGCGCACGGGCAAGCTGGCAACGGTCCGCCCGGACGGGCGGCCCCACGTGACGCCGATCTGGTTCCTGCTCGACGGCGACGACATTGTCTTTACGACGTGGCACGAGACGGTCAAGGCCGCTAACCTGACACACGACCCGCGTGCAGCCTTTGTCGTGGACGATCCGGAGCCGCCATTTGCCTATGTGCTGATCGAAGGCGTCGTCGAGATTACGAAGCAAGCGCCCGACATGCTGGACTGGACGACGCGGCTGGCGGGCCGCTACATGGGCGCCGATCTGGCAGAGAGCTACGGGCGGCGCAACGCTGTGCCCGGCGAGTGGCTGGTGCGGCTCCGGCCCACCCATATTGTCGCTCAGAGCAGGATTGCGGACTGAGCTTGGGGCCGGTTTTCAGGAGAGGGAAGATGGAAGCTACGATCCGGCCGCTCGTGCCGGAGGATGAAGAATGGGTGGTGGAGTTCATCGACAGACGCTGGGGATCGCCTTACGTGGTCGCCCACGGGAAGCTCTATTACCCGCACACACTGCCGGGCTTTGTCGCCGAGGCGGGCGGCGAGCCGGTAGGGTTGCTCACCTACCACGTGGACGGGGACGACTGGGAAATCGTGACCATCGACAGCGTGGAGCCCGGCGCGGGCATCGGCAGCGACCTGATCTACAGGCTGCGGCAGGCGGCAACAGAGGCCGGCGTGCGCCGTCTCTGGCTGATCACGACCAACGATAACCTTAACGCCCTGCGCTTTTACCAGAAGCGGGGCTTCACGCTGGTCGCCGTCTACCCGAACGCGCTGGAGCGCTCGCGCCAGCTCAAGCCAAGCATCCCGCTGGTCGGCGAGGATGGCATCCCCCTGCGCGACGAGATCGAGCTGGAGATGCTGTTGTGACGCGCCGTCGGTGAAGACCAGCGCACGTCTGACCGGCCGGGAGTGGGCGGCGCTGCTGGCGCTCCTGGCCCTTTTCGCGCTGCAGGCCGGCCTCAGCTCGCCGCGCAAGTCGGCCGCCTTTGACGAGGAGTACCATCTGGCGGCCGGCTATGCCTACCTGCGCACGGGCGACTTCCGGCTGAGCCGCAGCCACCCGCCGCTGGTGAACGTGCTCAGCGCGCTGCCGCTCCTGGGCCGGGAGGAGGTGCAGCTTCCCCTCGATCATGCCTCCTGGGCGGCAGGTGACTACTTCAACTTCTCCGACGTCTTTCTCTGGCAGGCCAACGACGACCCGCAGGCGCTGCTGGAGCTGGGCCGGCTGCCGGTCATTGCCCTGGGCACGCTGCTCGCTGCGTTGCTTTTCGTCTGGGCGCGACAGTGGGCGGGGCCGGCTGCGGGCTGGGTGGCCCTGCTGTTCGCCGTCTTCGATCCCAACCTGATCGCCAACTCCCGCCTGGTGACCACCGACCTGGGGCTGACCTTTTTTCTGGCGCTGGCGGTCTGGCGCTTCTGGCGCTGGCTGGAAGCGCCCGGCCGGGCCAACCTGATCCTGGCCGGGATCGCGGCGGGGCTGGCGATGGTCGCCAAGTTTACGGGCCTGCTCGTCTGGCCGATCTTCCTGGTGATTCTGCTGCTCCATCCCGGCGCACATGGGCGTCTGGCAGCGCTGGCCCGGCTGCTGCTCATGGGCTTGCTGGCCTACGCCACGATCTGGGCCATCTTCCGCTTTGACGTGGGGCCGATTGAGGGAGCGCCGATCTCCCTGCCGGTGCCCGCGCCGTTCTACCCCGAAAGCGTGTGGGAGACGTTCCGGGTCATCGAGGAGCAGCCGAAGACGACCTTCCTGCTGGGCGAAACGTCGCCGCGCGGCTGGTGGTATTACTTCCCGGTCGCTCTGGCAGTGAAGACGCCGCTGCCGCTTCTGATCCTTGCCGGCGCCGGGCTCCTGCTCCTGCTGCGCCGCTCGTGGCGGCGGGCGTGCTTGCTCTGGGCGCCGCCGCTACTGTTCATGGGGCTGGCGATGAGCGCGCGCATCGCCATCGGCTACCGCCACATCCTGCCGGTCGTGCCCTTCCTCATCCTGATTGCCGCTGTGGCGGCCTCCGCGTTATGGGCCAGTCGGGAGCAGAGCCGTCTCGTGCTGCCGCTGCTGCTGGTCGGGCTCGTCTGGCAGGCAGGCGGCACGGCGCGTCTCTTCCCCCATTACGAGGCTTTCTTCAACGTGCTGGGCGGCGGGCCGGCGCGCGGGCACGAGGTGCTGGTCGATTCCAACCTGGATTGGGGCCAGGACCTGATCGCCTTGCGCGCGCTGCTGGCCGAACGCGGCATTGAGGAGGTCAACCTGGCCTATTTTGGCACGGCGCTGCCCGAGGCCTATGGCATCCGTTACCGGCCGCTGCCGGGCTTTCTGCGCTTTCTCGTGGGGCCGGAGGTCAACGGCTACAACCCGTACACGCCGCCGCCCGGCTGGTATGCCATCAGCCTGACCAGCCTGCGGCTCGGCCTGCTCTACCAGAACGTCGATATGTACGCCTTTTTCCGCGAGCTGGAACCGGTGGACCGCGCCGGCTACTCGATCAACCTCTATCACGTCGCCTATCCTGAGGAGAGCGAGGTCGTCCGCACCACCGTCACCGGCACGGCCGTGTCGGACGTTGCGCCGGAAGAACTGGGCGTGGCGCCGGGGCGCCGCGTCATCGCCAAGTGGAGCGCTACGCCGGCCACGACGATTACGCCGGCCGGAGAATGGGACAGCCTGCCACCCGGCGCCAGTGTGGTAGACGCCGATTTTGCCGGCGCGTTTGCGCTGTTGGGCTACGCCCTCGAAGGCGATACGGTGCCTCCCGGCGGCGCGGTGAAGCTGACACTGTATTGGGAGACAGGTAAGGCGGAAGTGGAGGCCCCGTCTCCGGCTCGGGCCGGCCCGCTGGCCGCTTTTGTGCATCTCTCGGCCGAAGACCCTGCGCTGATCGTCGCCCAGTATGACGGCTGGGAGGCGGCGCTTGCCGGGCTGGAGCCGGGCGACCTGATCGCCCAGGAGATCACGCTGCCCATCGCCGGCGACATGGCGCCGGGGCGCTACTTTCTGCGCGCCGGCCTCTACTCGCCGCAGACGGGGCAGCGCCTGCTCCTTGCCGGGGGAAAGGATATGATTACCCTGCAGCCGCTGGACGTGAAGGCCGCGCCCTGAGCCAGAACAAGAGGAAACGAGATCTTCATGACGATTATCCTGCATATCACGCCCATCCAGGATTGGCTCGCCGGCCGGGAGAGCGGCGAATACCGGCCGCCGTCGCTGGCACGAGAGGGATTTATCCACTGCTCGACGCCCGACCAGGTCGTGCCCGTGGCGAACAATCTCTACCACGGGCAGCGCAATCTGGTGCTTCTGTGCATCGAGCGGGGCCGTGTACGCGCGCCGGTGCGCGACGAGGATTGTTACGAGAGCGGGCAGTTGTTTCCGCATATCTACGGGCCGCTTAACCGCGATGCGGTCGTCCAGGTGCTGCCCTTCCCGCCCGACGCCAGCGGCAACTTCAGCCTGCCGCCGGCCCTGGCGGACGAGCGCGGGCTGTTGCGCTGGGACTATCCGATTCTCGAATTCGATCCCTCCGAGGCAGCGATTATCGAGCCGCGGGAGGTCTTGCGGCCCATCGACATCGCCGAGCACTGCGTGCTCTGCTTCTTCCAGGATGTGGTTGGCGCGCTACACGCCGAGGGGCGGCTGGCGTTCAAAAAGAATCTGAACTCGGAGATGGGCGACAACCCGCTCTATGAGCTGGACGTAGACGGGCGGCGGCTGGCTCTTTTCCATCCCGGGATTGGCGCGCCTTTGGCCGGCGCCTACCTGGAAGAGCTGATCGCCCTGGGCTGCCGAAAGTTCATCGCCTGCGGCGGCGCCGGGGCGCTCGACGCCAGCCTCGTCCTGGGCCACGTCGTCGTGGTCGATAGCGCCGTACGCGACGAAGGCACCAGCTACCACTACCTGCCGCCGTCCCGCGAGGTTGCCGCCAGCCCCCGGGCCGTCGCCGCGCTGGAGCGGATACTGCAGCGCGACAACGTGCCCTACGTCACCGGCAAGACGTGGACGACGGACGGCATCTACCGCGAGACCCGCGCCAAAGTGGGCCTGCGGCGGGCGGAAGGCTGCCTGACCGTGGAGATGGAGGCGGCGGCCTTTTTTGCCGTGGCTGCCTTCCGCGGCGTTACCTGCGGGCAAATCCTTTACAGTGGGGACGACCTGAGCAGCGATAGCTGGGACTCTCGCCACTGGCAGCGCGAGACGAGCGTGCGCGAGAAGCTGTTCTGGATTGCCGCCGAGGCCTGCCTGGAGCTGTAACGATGCTGCGCACGCGCCAGCACGGCGACGTGACCGAAATCCGCCTGACTACGGCCTTCCTCGGCCGCCCGATGTACAGCGTGTCGGCCTACCTGTTCGACGGCACGCTCGTGGACACGGGGCCGCCGCGCACCGGGCGCGAGCTGGCGCGCTGGGCGGCGGGACAGCAAATCGACCAGATCGTCAATACCCATCACCACGAAGATCACGTGGGCGGCAATGCCTTTCTGTCCCACCTGCCGGCCCTCGCGCCGCCGGATACGGTCCCGCGTCTGGTACGGGCGCCGCGCATCCCCCTCTACCGCCGGACAACGTTCGGGCAGCCGCGCCCGGCGACGGCCTCGCCAATGGGCGATGTGGTCGCCACGCACCGCCACACGCTACACGTCATCCCCACGCCGGGCCACGCGTTCGACCACGTCGTGCTCTGGCTGCCGGAGCGGGGCTGGCTCTTCAGCGCCGATCTCTATCTGATGGAACGGGCGCGCTACGTGCGCCGCCGGGACGACGTCGGCCTGTGGATGGAGAGCCTGCGCCGGATGCTGGGGTACGATTTCGACACGATGTTCTGCGCTCACGCCGGGCCGGTAGGCGATGCCCACGCAGCCATCCGGCGCAAGCTGGCCTACTGGGAAGAGCTGCAGGGCGAGGCCCGGCGGCTGGCCGACGCCGGCTACAGCCCACGGGCCATCCGCAGGCGGCTGCTCGGCCGCGAGGGCTTTCTGACCGCCTGGAGTGGGGGCAACTTCTCCAAAGAGAACCTGATCCGCGCGCTGCTGGCGATGGGCGCCGGGGAAAAAGCTGCAGCCTGACACGACCGCCAGGCTGCAGAGTCAGCAGTAGGGGAGGGCTATCCTACTGGGCCGTATAGCCGCCATCTACCAGCAGGACGGTGCCGGTCACAAAGCTGGCCTCGTCGGAGCAGGCCCAGACGATGAGGTTGGCTACTTCCTCCGGCGTGCCCATCCGTTTCATCGCGTGGAGTGAGGCGATCTGGTTGTACATCTCACTTCCCTCGGTCATGCCGGAGTTTTCCAGCATGGGCGTGTAGATGAAGCCAGGGTTGACGTTATTGACACGGATACCCTGGGTTGCATATTCGATGGCGGCTGTTTTCGTCAGGCCGCTGACGGCGTGCTTGGCGGCAACGTAGGCGGGCGCCGTGGCGAAGCCCACCGTGCCCAGAATCGAAGACACGTTGACGATGGCGCCGCCCCCGCTCTGGAGCATCGCCGGTATCTCGTACTTCATGCACAGCCAGACGCCCGTGAGGTTAATGTCAAGCACGCGCTGCCAGTCCTCCAGCGTGTAGTCGGCGGTGAAGGCCGCAGGCCCGCCGATGCCCGCGTTATTCACGGCGTAATCGAGCCGGCCAAATTGCTCGACGGTCTTCTGCACCAGGTTCTCCACGTCTGCCTGTCTGGAAACGTCAGTCCGCACGAAGATCGCCTGCCCTTCCGGCAGCGACTGCACCAGCCGCTCCCCCGCTTCGGCGTCGATATCGGCGATGGTCACCTTCGCGCCTCGCCTGACAAAAGTCTCTACCGTAGACTTACCAATACCGGCGCTGCCGCCGGTGACAATCGCCACTTTTCCATTCATATCGGCCATATTGTTCTTGTTACCTCCACACGATGAGCTTAATTTGACACATCCGGTTGACCTCCCCACAATGAGCATTCTAGCGGCAGAAGCTAAAAAGTACGTTATTGCCAATGGACGAGCTTGAGAAGAAGCTGGAGATCTACCGGCGCGAGACGTTCCGGCTGGCCCAGGAACGCCGGCTGAAGGACGAGGAGGAGGCCGTCGCCTTCGTGCGCGAGCGCGGCTTCATCTTCTTCTGGCCTATCAAGGGCGTCTTGTTCCCCAGCCTGTGGGCAGCCGTCGCCGGCAACCGGCCCGTCGCCGACGCGCACGACGATCCGGGCCACATCACCTGGGGCTGGAAGGACAACCTGCTGGGCAAGCGGCGCTGGTATTACGCGAAAATCCTGCGCGGCAAGGCGACGATCATCGACCTGGAGATGGCGCCGGTTTTTTATGCCCTCAGCGAGAACTATGGCGAGCCGGAGGTCGATTACCTCCAGCTTTACGAGGACGGCCTGCTCTCGCAGCCGGCCCGCCTCATCTACGAAACGTTACTGCGCGAAGGGGCGATGGATACCGTGCATCTGCGGCAGGCTATCCATATGACCCGGCGCAGCAGTGACAGCGCCTTTGCCCGCGGGCTGACGGAGCTGCAGCGCGAGTTCCGCATCCTGCCCGTGGGCATCGCCAAAGCCGGTGGCTGGAACTACAGCTTCATCTACGAAGCTGTACACCGTCACTTCCCGCAGCTACCGGAGCAGGCGCGGGGGATCGGGCGCGGCGAAGCGCGGCAGATTCTCGCCCGGCGTTACTTTGAAGCGGTGGGCGCTGCCACCGAAGGGGAGATGCGCAAGCTGTTCCAGTGGAAGCCGGTTGACGTCAGACGCACGCTGGAAAGGCTGCAGGAAGCGGGCTGTATCGTCGCCCTGCCCGGCGACACGGCCGGCCAGACGCGATACGTGCTTCCCCAGCTTTCATCAGGCGGCTGACGCCCTCAGTTGTTCCAGCCCTCGGCGGCGGCAATGGCAGCGCCGATAATGCCGGCCTGGTTGCGCAGCCCGGCCGGCTCGACGCGCGTCTCCACGGTGAGCAGCGGCACGAACCGCTCGTGGTCTTTGCTGATGCCTCCGCCGATGATGAACAGGCGCGGCGAAAAAAGGGTGTCCAGATAGCGCAGATACTCGTCGAGTCGGGCGGTGTAGGTCTCCCAGTCGAGGTTGTCGCGCTTGCGGACGTCGCCGGCGGCGTATAGCTCGCCGCGCTCTTTGTGCCCCGGCAGGCGCAGCTTTCCGAACTCGGTATTGGGGACGAGATGCCCGCCGGTAAAGACGGCGCTGCCAATGCCCGTACCCAGGGTAAGGATGATGACGACGCCCTGTTCGCCCCGGCCGCGACCAAAGCGCATTTCGGCGATGCCCGCTGCGTCGGCGTCGTTGAGCATCGTCACCGGGCGATCGAGCCGCTCCCGCAGATAGTGGGCCACGGGGAAGCCAACCCACTCTTTGATGTGGTGGGCGGTAAACGGCGTGCGCGGCGTGCCGTCCACGACCACCGCCGGGAAGCCAATGCCGATGGGGCCGTCAAAATCGTCGAACTCGCCGGCCAGCTCGAGGACTGCCGCGAGCACCTCTTCGGGCATCAGCGACTCCGGCGTGGGGATGCGGTGGCGCTCGCTGATGAGCTGCCCACGCTGCGGGTCCACCAGCGCTCCTTTGATGCCCGATCCGCCAATGTCTACACCCAGTACGTTCATCCTTCTCTCCTTGGCCCTTAGCCGGTTCTCAGGCCAGAGCCGGCCCTTGCTGCCGGGTAATCAGGGTCGGGGCCTCGTCGCCGCGCTGGTCGTAGAGCCAGACGCAGCCTGGGGCTGCTTCACCCTGCAGATAGGCGAGCAGCGGCTCGCGCATAACCAGCCAGGGCATCTGGGCCAGCCTGTGCAGCGCCTCCGGCAGCGGCACAAAGGCAACGTCCAGAATCAGCTTTTCCGGGTCTGCGGGCAACAGCTCTCCCCGCCAGCCCTGAACGGCGAAAACGCGCGTGTGTGCCTGGTAGCCGTGCTGGGGGTTGTCCAGGCGCGCGGTAAAGATGAGCTGACCCAGCCGCACGATCTCCAGGCCGGTCTCTTCGCGTACTTCGCGCAGCAGGCCCGCCATCAGCAGCTCCCCACGGGCGACGCGCCCGCCGGGCAACGTCCAGTAGGCGTTGTCGTTCCCCGGCCCCTTCTGCTGCACCAGGAGCAGCTCGTCGTCCCCGGCGCCAGCGCCGCGCACCCAGATCAGGGCGGCGACGGTGAAGTAGACCTTGCCGGGCGCCGGGCGCACGTCACACCTCGCCCAGCGCGTCGTAGAAGAGAGGCAGGGGCTCCACCGGACTGTCGCCGAGGACGATAGCCTGCCGGACTTCGGCCTGCGCCTGCGCCAGCGAATCGCGGTCGGCGGCGTGCACGGTCGCGATCAGATCGCCTTTGTCCAGACGATCGCCCACCTTGACGGGCAGAACCAAGCCCACCGCATGGTTAATCTCCTCGCCCTTTTTCTCCCGCCCGGCACCGAGGCGCACCGATGCCCAGCCGATCGCGCCGGCGTCGATTCGCAAGACGGCGCCGGCCCGTTCTGCCCTTATCTCGCCCACGACCGGCGCTCGTGGTAGCCGCTCGGGTTCGTCCACCTGGCCCACGTCGCCTCCCTGGGCGGCGACCATCGCCCGGAACTTCGCCAGCCCCTCGCCCCGATCGCGCGCTGCCATCACCAGGGCCCGGGCTTCGTCCAGCGAGGCAGCGCGACCGGCGAGCCGGACCATGTGCGCGGCGACTGTCAGACAATGCTCCCAGAAGTCGGGCGGCACGACGAGCCCGTCTACAGGCTCGCCTCGCAGGGTTGCCAGCGCTTCCTTCACCTCCAGCGCGTTGCCCACGGCGAAGCCCAGAGGCTCGTCCATGTTGGAGATGAGGGCCACCATGCGCCGTCCGGCGTCCTCGCCAATCCCGACCATGATCTCGGCCAGCTCGCGGGCCGCGGCGACGGTGGGCATGAAGGCGCCGCTGCCCGCCTTCACGTCGAGAACGATGGCGTCGGCGCCGCCCGCCAGCTTCTTGGACATGATCGAAGCGGCGATGAGCGGCGTGCTCGGCACGGTGCCCGTCACGTCGCGCAGCGCGTAGATAAGCCCGTCGGCGGGGGCCAGGTCGCTGGTCTGCCCGGCGAGCACCAGACCAATGTCCAGAAGCTGATGCCTGAACTGCTCCAGGTTCAGCTCAGCCGACCAGCCGCTAATGGACTCCATCTTGTCGATGGTGCCGCCGCTGGGACCGAGGCCGCGACCGCTCATCTTGCCCACCGGTACGCCGCACGCGGCGACGAGCGGCTGCACGACCAGCGTCGTCTTGTCGCCCACGCCGCCGGAGGAATGTTTGTCGACGACCACCTCGACCGCGTCGTGCCAGTCCAATTGATCGCCGCTGCGCGCCATCGCCAGGGTCAGCTCGACCGTCTCCTGCCGGCTCATCCCCCGGAAGTAGATAGCCATCAACAGCGCCGCCGTCTGGTAGTCGGGGATTGTGCCGGCGACGACGCCCTCGACAAACCAGCGGATCTGCGCGGGCGTTAGCGCAGCGCCGTCGCGCTTGGCTTCGATGAGATCGACCATCCGATGGGCCATAGTCTGTCCTTTTGTGACGAGTGCCGAATTTACGCGCTGGTGCTGATACCAGTATAATGGCAAGAATACCTGGTGACCAAAGGAGCGGGGACGCACCGGAGAGGAGGTAGGAGATGAGGGAACAAGTCGATCTGGTACTGCGGGGTATGGTGCTCACGATGGACGCGGCAGCCAGCGTGTACGAGGACGGCGCCGTCGCCGTTCGCGGCGATACGATTGCCGCCGTAGGCGCTGCGGAGGAAATCGAGAGCCGCTACGAGGCAGCGGAGGTCATCAGCTACGACCGCCAGGTGATCATGCCCGGCCTGGTCAACGCCCACACTCACGTACCGATGACGCTGATGCGCGGCCTGAACGACGATCTGCGCCTCGACGTGTGGCTGGGCTACCTGATGCCGGTGGAGCGCGAGTTCGTAACCCCCGAGTTTGTCCGGCTGGGCACCCGGCTCGCCTGCGCCGAGATGATCCGCTCCGGCGTGACTACCTTTGCCGACATGTATTACTTCGAGAGCGCCATCGCCGAGGCGACCGAAGAAGTGGGCATGCGCGCGCTCCTGGGCCAGACGATTCTCATTTTCCCCGCTCCTGACGCCGCCGACTATGAAGAGGGGTTGATCCTCTGCCGGCGCTTCATCGAAAAGTGGAACGGCCACCCGTTGATCCAGCCGGCTGTGGCGCCCCACGCCTGGTACACTGCCACGCCGGAGCTGCTGCGCGCCTGCGCCGATCTGGCTCGCAGCTACGACGTGCCGCTACATACACACATCGCCGAAACAGCGTTTGAGGTAGACAACTGCAAGCGGGATAACAACATGCCCGTCGTCCCCTGGAATGCCCGCCACGGCATCCTGGAGACGAAGCTGCTGGCGGCCCACTGCGTCCACCTCGATCGGGGGGAGATGTACGATCTGAAGAAAGCCGGCGCCGGCGTTGCCCACTGCCCCAGCAGCAATTTGAAGCTGGCCAGTGGCCTGGCCCGGGTGGGCGACATGCTCTCCATGGGGCTGAACGTGGGCGTGGGCACCGACGGCCCGGCGAGCAACAACGACCTGGATATGTTTGCAGAGCTGCACCTGGCGGCTCTGCTGGCCAAGACGGTCAGCAACGATCCGACCGTGCTGCCGGCGCGGCAGGCGCTCGAGCTGGCGACGAGCAGGGGGGCGAAAGCCGTCCATCTCGACCATCTGACGGGCAGCCTGGAGCCGGGCAAACGGGCCGACCTCATCACCGTGAATATGGACACGATCCACAACTGGCCCCACTTCCGCAGCAACGAGGATGCGGTCTATTCGCGGCTGGTCTACGCGACGAAGAGCACCGACGTGAGGGACGTGATGGTGAACGGACGCTGGCTGATGCGCGACCGGGAGCTATTGACTATCGACGAGGAGCAGGTGAAGGCGGAAGCAGCGGAGATGGCCGTCCGGATCGACCGCTTTGTCAACGAGCGGGAATCGAGCCCCTACAACAAGCTGGTTATTCTCGCCGGTCTGCAGCGGCAGGAGAGCTACGAGATTCAGGTCAAAGCGCGTCTGGAGGACGATGCAGCCATCCTCTCTGGGCTGCAGAGCCCGGAGATAGAAATCACGAAGGAGTCGATTTACCGCCAGTACGACAGCTATTTCTTTTTCGACGGGCGCGACCCGGACGCCGACCGGCTGCGCTACCGGGAAGACGAGTTCATCGACAAACACGGCGAGGTCTTCCAGGCCCGCGCGCGGCTGACCCTCCTGGGCGAAAGCAGGCTGGAAGAATATCCCAACGCCGTGATGCTCTCTCGCTCGCGCTATCTGGCGCCGGCGGCGCAGAGCCTGCGCTTCTATCGCGAGTATTTCGACCCGGCGCGCGAAGTGGAAGTGCATAAGGAGCGGCGTCGCTGGCGGATCGTCTACCGCGAGACGGACTTCGCCGTGAACCTCGACACCGTGAAACGGCCCGCACTCGAAGGCTACTTCCTGGAGATCAAGTCGCGCACGTGGTCGCGCACCGACGCCGAGCGCAAGGCCAACCTCATTGCCGAATTACTGGAGCATTTCCAGGTTGCGCCGGAACAGATCCTGCGCGAGGAATATCCGCAGCTCGTCGCCGACGATACGCTGCTCTGACTGTCGCCGCTGGGACCCGCACATGAAAAAGGAGGCGCCGCGAAGCCACGCCTCCTTCCTGGTTAGCTACTGCTTTTGAACCGGCGCGGGAGCCTAGCCGAAGAGCGTCTGGAACTTCATCACGCTGTTGAGGTCGCCCTCTACCCGGACTTTGCCCATCATGAAGGCATTCATCGGATCGAGGTTGCCCGTCATCATATCCACGAAGTCTGAGGCGTTCATCCGAATGGTTGCCGCCGGCGCCTCGTGGAGCCCTTTGGTGACGACAGCGTTGCCCTCCGCCACATTCACGTACCACTGCCCTCCGTCGTCGCCGGCGAGATCAAACTGGATGGTGGCGTCGAAATCCCCGGCTTTGGCGGCGTCGAACTGGCCGGGCATTGCTGCGAAAATCTCCTGAACCGTTGTCATCTGTGTCTCCTTTCTCCCTGTGGGGCGATCTGACTACCTGCGCGACATGACGCAGCGCGCTAGACTTTGGGCAAAAGTATAGGTTGGCGCTCCGGCTGTGTCAAGAAACGACATTTTCCGGGGTGCGCTTTAGAACCTTGCGCGGCGGGACGATGGTAGGCGCGGGGCAGGGCGGCGACCACCCTGTCCGCGTCGGGCTTCAATCCCCAAGCAGTTCAACCGGCGTCCAGAGGTGCGGCTGCTGGCAGAAAAGCATCACCTGAGCCACAATAGTTCGCATACGGGGGCGCTGATGGAGATACCCGTCACCCCGCAGGTGGACTTTGTAACATGCATGACAGAGCTGTAACGGGTAGCAGCGACAGCGGTTCTTCTGGCAATGCGTTGGGAGTGACACCGGCGCTCGCCGCCCACAACCTGAGCCGACGCTATGGCGACTTCCAGGCGCTGGCCCCGACTGATCTGGCTGTACAGCCGGGCGAACTTGTCGTCGTGACCGGTCCGAACGGGTCGGGCAAGACGACGCTGCTGCTGTGCCTGAGCGGGCTACTCCCGCCCTCCACCGGCATGGTTCGGGTGTCGGGCTACGACCTGTATGACGACGAGCCAGAAGCGAAACGGCGTCTGGCCTTTGTCCCCGACGTGCCGCGTTTTTATGCCAGTCTGAGCGTCTGGGAGCACATTCAGTTCATCGCCCTCGCTCATGAAGTCACCGGCTATGAGGAAAAGGCAGGCCATCTGCTGCACGAGCTTGGGCTATGGCGCGCCCGCCACCTCTTTCCCCACGCCCTGTCTCGGGGTATGCGCCTGAAGCTGGCCCTCCTGTTGGCCCTCGTCCGCCCCTGTACCGTGCTGCTGCTGGACGAACCGACGTCGGCGCTAGACCCGGAAAGCATGACCCTCCTGCAAGAGAAGCTGTCAGCACTCAGCGCCGGCGGGGCAGCCATCCTGCTGACGACGCATGATACAGCTTTTGCAGCCAGCGTTGCCGCCACGAAACAGTGGCGGGTCGAAGATGGCCGGCTCATTCTGGCATAGCCTCCGCGCCGTCTGGGTGGCGCGCTGGCAGGAAGTGGCGCCCCGGCTCCAATTCTGGCTGTTGCTGGGCGGCTACGACGTGCGCGACCGTTCTCGCGCCGACATCTTCTATGTACCTTATCTCATTGCCTTCTGGTCCGTCTGGGCTTTTGCCATGTTCACGGCGCTGTCCGGAGCCGTCGCGGGGCTCCTCAAAGCATTGGACGCAGCTACTCCGGCCCTGGCGGCGGTCCAGCTCTATTTCTGGGCTCTGCTGCTGTGGGCAATCATCTCGCTCTATCAGGCGACTCGTCGAAGCCCGTTCGTCTTTTCGGCCGCCGACGCCGCCCTCCTGTGCCAGACGCCCGTAGACCGGCGCGCCGTCGCCCTGCTCTGGTTTATGAGCGATTGGCCGAGGCAGTTCCTGCCCTTTGCTGCCGGCGGCCTGGCGCTGGGCTTTGCCCTCTTTGAGGCGACTTATCCAGTCGAGGGCATCGATCCGGTCACGGTGATCGGTTACACCGGCCACGGCCTGCGCGCCCTCGGCATCGTACTGCCGCTCCACGTCCTGATCCTGGCCCTGATCTGGTCCGCCGGCGCCTTGCGCCTCCACGGCCGGGAGTCCCGGCCGCTCTTGCGCTGGCTACCAATTGTCGTCGTCCTGATTATGGGGCTGGCGCTGCTCTCGGGCTGGTGGCGGGCCGCGGCCTGGCCCCTGATGGCCGCTTTCGGCTTCTCCGCATGGCTGCCGGCGTTTCTCGCCCTCGTCATCGGTAGCCTGGCGGCCCTGGCACTTCTTCTCTCCGCTGCCCGCGCCCTCAGCCTGAGCCGCGCCGCCCAGGAGACGAGCCACCTGCATAGCGAGCGTTACCTGGCGCACGTAGGGGCCCGCGAGGCGGCAGCGCAGCTCAGACAGGCGCGGCAGCTGGGAGCGCAAAGTCAGGCCACTCGTCTGCCGGCCCGACCCGGCCTGTGGGCTATCGTCTGGAAAGAGCTGGTGCGGTCGCTGCGCGGCTGGCGACAAGGCCTCTGGTCGTGGCTGGGCGTCGTGGCGTTGAGTATCGGCCTCGTCGTCGCGCCGGATTGGGGCAGCCGGCTGGTCACGGTCGTCTTCTGGGTGCAGCTTGTGGCCAGGCGGGCTACGGCGACGTTGCGCGACGATCTCACCCATTGGTGGCTCTGGAGGCAGCAGCCGTTCCCGGCCTGGCAGCTGGTGGGCGGCGCGCTGGCCCCGCCCGCAGCGCTGCTTGTCCTGTTGGCGCTGCTGGCAGGCGTGATTGGCGCCCGCCTGCCATTCGCCGTCGATTCATCGTGGGCGCCGCTGTTACCGCTGCTGGGCGTCCAGGTGGCGCTCGTGGCGACGTGGGATCTGCTGGGGGAGATACGGCCCGACAGGTTACTGTCCGGAGAGGCGCCCAAGACCACCGTGGCAGGCCTCTTCCTGGCGCTCCTTCTGGCCGGCATGGAGTTGGGCGCCGTTTGGGCCGTCGCGCGCCTGGCGCGCTCGCCGTGGCCGGGCGTCGTCGCCGGTCTCCTGCTGAGCCTCGTTCTCTCTGTGCTCCTGGCCCGGCTGGTCGCCAATCGTGCCCGGCGCTACGGGTAACCGATTTACCCGGCAACCGCCTGCTGCGCTGACCCACGCCATGACCGACGCCTTTCGCTGTGTTGACAACACCATCGCTGTCCGCCGGCTTGCCCGGGGGCAGCGTGCCCTCACGCTCGCCAACTCCCCTCAGCGCAACAACGCGGGCGTGAAATCTTGAATCGCACTCCGTTTTGCGCCACTAACGCAGGGCTCACGGCGCACTCATCTTGCCTTTGTGAGCGTTGGCATCCATCAGGCTCTTTGCTAGAATCAGCCGCGCTAGTTATCTCACCGGTACATACGGCGGCCGAGAGCCGCTCTTTCTTTGTACCTCGACGGCTCATGGCTAATTTCCCGGCCGGGCTATTCCCTTCCGGTGGCTACCATGCCAGGGGGACGAGGTATTTTCCTGGAGGAATTCGATTATGGAAGAGGAACGTTCTCCGTACGAGCCTGGTAGTCCGGAGCCATCGACGATGGTGACGGCCAACGGCAACGGCGGGACGCAAAGCAGCGCCAAGCGGCTGATTGCCGTTGGGCTCGTGCTGATTGTCAGTTTGCTTATTGCCGGGCTCTTTTTGCCCCCCATCTCCCTTGCAGAACGCCTTGCGGGCAACGACGGAGAGCAAGAAGCCGTCGCGGAGGCGCCGGACGTCGCGGCGGTCGAGGGGCTGACGGTGCTGGCGCCCGGCGGCGAGACGGTAAATGCGGTTGCGCTATCGCCAGATGAGGCGGCTACAGACGAGCGCGCTGCGCCGATGGCCTCGGCGGTGCCGGCGGGCACGACCCTGGTCAGCGACATCTATCTGCTTGAACCGGCCGGCGGCGCGCCGGTGGAGGGCGCCGTGACCGTCTCTGTGCCGGAGTCGGCGGGCGAGCTGCGCACGCTGGATCTCATCGGGTGGGATGGCTCCGCCTGGAAATTCCTGCCCGTGTCCACGAGCAACGGCGCCACGCTTACCTCGGCGCCCGGCGAGCTGCCTCAGGCGGTAGCCGTGGCCCGGGTGGCGCCGCCGGAGACGCCCGTCGCCGGCGCCGAGCTACTGCCCACGCAGGAGCTACCCGACGAGCTGGCGCCCACGCTCTCTGAGCTAACCGTGGGCACGCTGACGCTGCAGCCAGACGGCACGCTTGCGGGTGACGTGGTGGAAGCGCCGGCCGGCGATTATCGCCAGTTCGTGCGCGCTACCAACACCGGCATCTTTATCGACCAGGAAGCTCTGGCCAGCCTGCTGGCCGACGAAGCAGCGCGCGCTGCGCACCAGGAAGAACTGCTCGCGGCTGCCGAGCCTTACGACGGCGTGAACCTGGACTACCAGGGCGTGGCTATCGGCCAGAAGGCCGCCTTCACAGCCTTTGTCGGCGAGCTGGCGGCTACCCTGGATGAAGCCGGAAAAGAGCTGATTGTGACCCTAGACGCGCCCGCGGCCATCGGGGGCGGCGCGACGGACACCGGTGGTCAGGATTGGCCGGCTATTGCGTCTCTGGCCGATGCGGTCTACGTGCGCATGCCGCTGAACCCGGCCGCCTACGGCCCCGGCGAGCTGGCCGAAGAGCTGATCGCCTGGGCGGTGCGCCAGGCGCCGAGGCAGAAGCTGACCTTCGTCTTCAGCGCAAACGCCGTAGACGTGATCGGTAGCTCGTTCCAGGAGCTGCCCAACACGCTGGCGCTCGACCAGTTCGGCGAGCTGACGCTGGCCGACGGCGAGGAGACGATAGAGCCAGGGACGCCCGTCGAGGTCACGCTTACCGGCGACGCCAGTCCGCTGGAATGGGACGGCGCAAGCTTGATGTACAAGTACAGCTACGAGCAGGCCGGACAGATGCACGCGGTCTGGCTGAACAACGAGGCCGCCGTCAGCCAGAGGCTGCAGGTGGTGACGCCTTTTGCCGTGCGCGGCGTCGTCCTGCGCGGTGTGGGCGAGGCCAGCAACGGCGAGCGCTATGCCGCTGCTCTGGAGCGCTTCCAGATGGGCGAGAGCATTGCCGAACCCCCCGGCGCAACCTTCCTCTGGACGGTCGAGGAAGGTGAGGACAGCATTATCGCCAGCGAGAGCGGCGAGGCGCTGTCCTACCGCTGGGAAGGGACGGACGAGCCCGGCACGTACACGATCCGGGCCACCTTCACCCAGGGCGACACGCAGGCGACCCTGGGCACGGTCGAGGTGACGGTAGCAGAAGAGGAGGTCGCCGAGGTCGAGGAGACGCCGGAGCCGACTGCGACGGCGGAAGCGACCGAAGTGGCTGCGGCCGGGCCAACGCCGACCCCTGGCGCTGTGCTCGACCCCGGCGATGCCGACGCTATCGTCAACATGCCGGCGAACTTCCGCACCGGCCCCAGCGTCGCCTACTCCCCTATTCGCGTGCTCGACCAGGGCACGCGACTGCAGGTCATTGGCCGCAATGCCGCTTCCGACTGGCTGCAGGTCCGGCCGGTCAGCAGCCCTGACGAGGAAGGCTGGGTCTTCGCTTCGTTGTTGAGCGTCAACAGCAGCGTGAACGTCGGCGCGCTCACGGTGGTCGAGGTTGCCGGCCCGCCGCCGGTGTCCAACGTGGCGCCGCCGGTCGCCAGCAATAGTGGCTTCGAGTTGGGAGGGCAGGCTTTCGGCTCGCCCTACGGGCAGATGTCCTACGCCGGCATGACCTGGGTCAAGCGGCAACACAAGTGGGGGCCCGGAAATACGGGACAGGAAGTCGCCGGCCTGATCGCCGAAGCCCACAACGCCGGCTTCAAGATCCTGCTGAGCATGCCCGGTCCTGTGCGGCCCAGCTCCATCGACTTCGCCGCTTACGTCGAGTTCCTGCGCGCCGTGGCCTCGCTGCCGGACCCGCCCAACGCCATCGAAGTCTGGAACGAGCAAAACATCGACGCCGAATGGCCGGCCGGGCAGATCAGCCCGCAGGCCTACGTCCAGAACATGCTCGCGCCCGCCTATCAGGCGATTAAGGGCGCCAACCCCAACATCATGGTCATCAGCGGCGCGCCCGCTCCGACCGGTTTCTTCGGCGGCTGCGGTTCTGGCGGCTGCGACGACAACGTCTACATGCAGGGCATGGCTGCGGCCGGTGCCGCGAGCTACATGGACTGTATCGGCGTCCATTACAACGAGGGGATCATCCCGCCGTCGCAGGAAAGCGGCGATCCGCGCAGCGAGCATTACACGCGCTACTTCTGGGGGATGCTGAACACTTACTATAATGCTTTCGGCGGCGCGCGCCCGGTCTGTTTCACAGAGCTGGGCTACCTGACCGGCGAGGGCTATGGCGCACTGCCCGGCAGCTTTAGCTGGGCCGGGAACGTCACCGTTGCCCAGCAGGCACAGTGGCTGGCCCAGGCGGCGAGCCTGTCCGCCAGCAGTGGTAAGGTGCGCCTGCTGATTGTCTGGAACGTCGATTCGCAGACCTGGGGCTCCGACCCGCAGGCCGGCTACGCCATCATCCGCCCCGGCGGAAGCTGCCCGGCCTGTGAGACGCTGCACCAGGTCATGGGACGTTAGTGGCTGGCAAACCCGGAGAGGAAAGATGAAGCGATTAGTAACCCTGCTCTTGCTCTTGTCCGTCGCCGCCTTCGCGCTCGTCGCCTGCGGCGGCGAAGAAGCGCCGCCCGCGGAAGAAGTCATCGACACCGAGACGGTGACCACCACGGCGCCGGCCGAAGAGCCCGTGACCGAAGAGGCGACGCTGCCGCCGCCGGTCGTAGACGATGTACCCACGCCCACGCTGGCGCCCGACGCGCCCGGCGGCGATGAACAGGAGCCAGAGGCGCAGCCCGAAGAACCGCTCCAGCCAGAGGCGGAGCCGGGGACGGATGGCGGCGCCGACGAGGGTGTCGTCTTCCCCTGGCCCGAGGATCGTTTTGGCTATGGCATCCAGATCCATGGCAACGCCACCGTGGGCGACCCGGTCGCCACGATGGACGCGGTCGCCAATCAGCTGGGTCTTGACTGGATCAAAGTCCAGGTCGAGTGGCCGGCTGTTCACCCCAGCCCGGATGCCGAACAGTGGTTCATCTACGACGGCGTGATGGATCAGGCCTTCAACTACGGCGTGAACGTCATGCTCAGCGTCGTCGGGGCTCCGGCCTGGACGCGCGCCAGTGGCACTGAAAACGGCCCGCCGGACGACTACGCCGAGTATTACGCTTTCCTGGAAGAGCTGCTGACGCGCTACGAGGGAAAGGTACAAGCCATCGAGGTATGGAACGAACAGAACCTGGACCGTGAATGGCAGACGGGTTCGGGGCTGGTGCCGGCGCAGTACGTGGAGTTTCTGAGCGGCGCGTATGAGACGATCAAGGCGCACAACTCGGATATCATCGTCATCAGCGGCGCCCTTTCGCCGACAGGTGTGCACGATGGCATAACTGTCTACGACGATTTCCTCTACATGGATGGGTTGTTGGAGGCCGGCCTGCTGGACTACACCGATTGCGTCGGCGCCCACCACAACGGTTACAACATTGGCCCGGACGTGGCCTTTGACCAGACCGGCAGCGCGCCGGACGCGGCGACGGCCAGCTTCCGCGGACCGTTCGACAACCCACACCACAGCTGGAGCTTCAAGACGACCCTCGATACCTACGCCGAGAAGGTCCGGGCCATCGATCCCGAGATGAAGCTCTGTGTGACCGAGTTCGGCTGGGCCAGCAGCGAAGGCTATGACGCGCCGCCGGAGGGCTTCGGCTTCGCCGCAGATAACACGCTGGAAGAGCAGGCCACGTACATCGTCGATGCCTACCAGCAAATGCGCGAATCCGGCTACGTCTGGCTGACCTTCCTCTTCAACTTCGATTACGGGAACAAGAGCGGCGGCCCGAGCAACGACAACGTGCCGTACAGCATCATCGACGTGAACGGCGTGCCGCGCCCCGCTTTCGGCGCGATCAGCGCGATGGAAAAGACGCCGTAAGGAGATGAGGCCGCTGCGCTGGCCGGCGCTGGCGCTGGCTTTGCTTGTCTTCACTCTGACTGTTGCTTGCGGTGGCGCGGGGGAGGAAACAGCCTCTCCCGCGCCACCGTTGCCTGCCACGGCTACGCCCGCCGGGCGTACCCCTTCGAGGCCGGGGCCAACCGGCGACTCGCCAACTCCCATGCACGAGCCGGCAACGGCGACGGCCGAATCCACGCCGGAGGCCCACTTCCCGTTCGACTCGCCAGAGTATGGCGTCCAGGCTTTCCTCTTCTGGGAACCCGATCTGGCCGGCGACCGGCTGGCGATGGTCAGGAAGATGGGTTTCGGCTGGGTGAAGCAGGGCTTCGCCTGGCGCGACATCGAGCCGTTTGAGGGCGCGGAGCCGGATTGGTGGAAGCCCGACAGAGTGGTAGAGCAGGTAGAGGCTGCCGGCCTCAAGCTGGTGGCCCGCCTCGACCGGCAGCCGTTCTGGG